>CAYMAH010000042.1:0-3531 GCA_964388435.1 Microcaldota archaeon
AACAAAACCCAAACGAAATAATCCAACACCACGCCAACCTAGGCTTAGAATACTTCAAAATGACGGCATACGACAAACAATACTACGAAAAGGCGGGGCTCCACCTAATCAGAGCCCATCAAAGAATAGAACAGCTAAAAGACAAAAAACCGCCAAAAGAAGAGCAAGAAAAGCTCAAAAACACGCTCAAAGCGGCGGTGGAATCATTCGACAAATCCTGGCGAAAAAAACTTGCAAAAAGCACGAGCGTGTTTCATGGAGTGCTGACAAAAAGATGGTAAAAGTGAACCAAAAATGGGGAATGAAAAACACCCACGGAAAAAACAGTTACCCCCTAAATAAGACAAAAACACTCGACAAAAGCGAAAAAAACCAGATGACCCAAGAAAACCAGAAAATCATGCAACAAGCGAAAAAACTGAACAGCAGACAACTACTCGAAAGACTCGAAGCAGTTGAAAAAATAGGAAAAATAGAACACGAAAACGCCAGACAAACCCTGATACAAGCCTACCTCAAAGAAAAAAAAGGGCTTGTAAAACAGGCGATAGCAACACAACTAACACCACAAGAATTCATAAAACAAATATTCCCTAAAATAATACAAAAAACAAACCAGCTAAACAAAAAGAAAGCCATAACATTCGGAAAAAGCAAAAAATAAAAAAAACTGGAAAAAAAAATTTGAAAAATGAAAGAATTCACGCGACCCGCTGAAAAAAAAACACCATGAAAGGCGAGGCGACCCCCAAAACAAAAACACAAAACCTGACACTGGAACCCTTCTCTCAACCATTGAAGAATTACACAAAAAAAACATGAAATGGACATAAAACTCCTGGAAGAAAAAGAAAGCGAACAGCAAAAGCAAAAAACTAGCGGTTTACTCCAAACAGGAAGGCAAAGGCCCTGTAACGACAGCCTACATAGTGAAAATGAACAACCAAACCAAAAACATAGCCGTGGCAATGCGCCACGCGGGCTACACAATCAAAGAAATAAAAGAAGCGGTAAACCACGAAATACTAAACCTAACAGAACAAGAGAAAAAACAAACAATGCAAAAACTCCTACAGCACGAAAGAAAAAAATCACAACTCAAAATAATAAAATAAAAACACGGGCAGGAACAACCCGAAAAAACAGAAAACATTAAAAAGCGCAACAAACACTATAAAACACCAACAATGAGGTTCGAAGAAGGAGAGTACGAAAACCTCCTGGAAACGCTTAACAAAATACAAAACCTAAAAACAAAAACACAAAACCGACTCAAATTCAAACAACTGATAGAAAGAATAAAAATCACCGAACAAATCGCAAACGAACACCTCAAACTCGCAGAAACAATCACAAACCACCCCCTCGACTACCAGGAAGCCGGAAAACACTACGAAAAAGCAGCCCAACTACTAATCTCAACAGAAAGAATCCTCCTCGAAAAAGAAAACAAAAGCAACTACACAAGCCAGCTACTGACAAACGCCGCGTACGCGTACGAAAAAGCGGGAAAACTACAGAGAAACAACAACCTCATCAAAAAATCCAAAGAACTATCAGAAAAAGCAAAAAACTACAAAGAATGAAAAAAAAACTTGAACAAAACCCTTCACAATCCAAACCCCCCACAACACCTCAGAAGTCACAACCCCTGAAAACATCAAAACTATCAAAAAAACCCAAAACAACCATTCCACTCTAAAGCATTCACAACCCCTCAATAGTCATTTTCATGATTAGCTTTTGCTTCTTCGCTTACCCCTGTTTCCAAAATACGACACCTTATCCACTCTGCCGTCACCGTAATGAACATACCGAGCAGCTCCTCCTCTTTTCTTTGCCAACCGCCTTAAATTGCGCAATCCTTTGCCGTCAAGCTTCGCTGTCCCAGATTTAACTTGAGTGTAAACCTCATAAAACTCACCTGATTATAAGACGCGCTTGGTATTTAAACCTTCCAATCTGTCTAATTATTTACTTTTAAAAAAAAGTAAATCAAAAAAGCTTTTAAATAATCGTTTTCAAAATTTTATTCAATGACCGACAAAATACGCTTTGTCAGGGATTCTAAAACTCTTAACTCTGACGTTTTTTCTCTTCCCAGACTGCTGATTCTCGATTCTCTGGAAGAGCTGAAGCCGGATGGAGCTTTATATCGTGATATCAGGGTTGGCTTGGATTTGGATGACGGGGTTTTATACTCAAGTTTAAGCGCTTTGAAGAAGATGGGTTACGTGATTGATGAGAAGGTCAACGTTGAAAACCAAAAAATGACTTCCTATTTCATAACAACCGAAGGCAGCATAGCGCTTCTTGAGGTTAAAAAATGGCTTAAAGAATGGCTGAAGGTGGTAAAAAATGGAAAAGATTGACAGGCTGATAGCTTTTTTGAAAGAACTGGGATTCAAACCAAACATCAAGAACAGTTTCGAGGACAGGCTGAAAATACAGAAAATCTCCTGCCTTCTAGACTTAATAGAAGAAGGCAAAGGTTACTCATGCGGGCTCTACATAAGAGGGCCTTACTCCCCAACCCTGGCAAAAGACCTCTACGGAAACGAACACAAGATAAAAACCTGGAAAACATCGTGCGAGCTCACGAAAAAAGAAAAAGAGGACGCTTCAAGAATAAAGGAAGCCACAAACGACTTGGACGTGAAAATGCTTGAAATAGCCTCAACCTACCTTTTCTTGGTGAAAAGACAAAACAAAAACAACAAGCAAGCAATCATAGAACTGAAAAAACTCAAACCCTTTTATTCTGACAGTCAAATAGCGGTGGGAGTTTCGAAATCCAAACTGCTTTTCCCGCCTTCTGAAAAGGAAATAAAAGAAATGAAAGAAGAATTCAAAGCCTGGGAGGAAGCGGCACTCGAAGACGCCAAATACTAAAGCGAGTGAAATGCCCAAAGAGATATGGTTCATAGAACTAAAAAGGATCCAAAGGCCATGAACAAAAAGGAAACCGGCCGGCAATAAGGGGTGCAAAGGTTTTAAAACTTTGCAACTAACTGTTTTATGGATTAATTATGAGATTCGCGTACACTATGCACGCAGAGCAGAGGATTAAGCAAAAAATTGATTGAAGATTCTGTATTGAATTATGATAATTTGTTTTTAACTGGTTTTGGGAGGAAGATAGCTGAAAAATCCTTCAAAAATAAAACGTTGAGAGTGGTGTTAGAGGAGGATGATAATGTTTATATAGTGGTGACGGCATAGATGGCATATTTTGTTAAGAAGTGATTTTATATGAAGATAACGTACGACCCTAAAGCTGATGCGATGGACATCAAATTTCAAAAGGGAAAGTATGACATAAGCAAGGAGATAGGCGACGGCATTATCGTTGATTACACAAAGTCCGGAAAGGTGATGGGCATTGAAATCCTTGACGCTTCTAAGAGAATGCCTTTAAAACAATTGGAGGACATCGTAATAGGAATGCCTGTTAGAACGGCCTCACCTCACTAAATAATTAAATGCCATAGCCAACAAACACATAAAATAACACCAAACGCTGGACAACGC
>CAYMAH010000043.1:0-9980 GCA_964388435.1 Microcaldota archaeon
ATGCAATATTTGTTCAATGGTTTTTCAAAAAATACCTGAAAGAAAATAATAGATACTTTAAAATTCACTGAAATTCTTAGGAAAATTAAGAAATTCTAACGCCTTGGCTCACTCCTGATAAATCCTGCCAAGTATTCTCCTACCCATCACTTCCATGTACTCTATCTCCTTTCCGCTTTCAACCTGGCTTCTGAACTCCTCCGGAATCTCCACTTCAAAAGTTTCGAAAGTGTCCAAGTCCATAAGCTGCGCGTTTATTCCCGAAACGCTTACTATCTGGGCTCTCTTCCTGCCTACGATAGGTATTTCGATTGTAGCGTCGCTGGGCTTCATCAAAGAGTGTTTGGAAGAGTCAACCAAGCTTATGGCAACCACGTTAACCTTCGCGGCCCCATGCTTCCCGGGCTTGCTCTTATCCATGCTCACCACCCTGCACGGGTGATCATCGACAATAACATACTTACCTATTTTCAAGTCCCCAATACTTCCAAAAATCCTATCATCCGCCATTTTCATATCACGCTTTTAACATTTTTTTTAAACTTCAAAACTCTCCCCAACACTTTTTTTGCACGGCAACCATTTTTAAGTTTTCCAGTGATTTTATTCAACAATGTTCATAGACTGCCACTGCCATTTAAACCACCCCCCGCTGAATGAAAGAATAGAAGAAATAGCGAAAAAGTGCAGGGAAAAAAACGTTTTGAAAATCTTCAACACCGCCGGCTCTTTCGAAGAAAACTTCAGGGTCCTTGAAACCTCCTCAAAATTTAAGGGCCTTGTCTACCCGGTGCTCGGAATCTCACCCCACTCGGCAAACGAGGAAGACATTGACGGGAAAATTGAAAAAATTTTAACTCTCATTGAAAAAGAAAGACCACCAGCCATAGGAGAGATAGGACTTGACTTTCATTTTGACTATGAAAAGCAAAGCCAACTGAAATTATTCGAAAGCCAGCTTCAACTAGCCCAAACACTGGATTTGCCGGTGGTGGTTCACTCAAGAGACGCTGAAAGAGAATGTCTTGAAAAAATGACGGAATTCAAAGTAAGAGGCGCTTTCCACTTCTTTTTAGTCCCGGAACTCGCGAATGAAATAAAAGACAAGTTTTTAATATCAATTCCGACAATTAAAAGCAAGAAAAGAGAAAAGGTAATTAAAAAAATGGGCATTGAAGGAGTGTTATGCGAGACCGACTCGCCGTTCGCGTGGAACGGCGTGAACGAGCCAAGCAACGTCACGGAAGTTTACGAAAAAATATCCTCCACCCTTCACCTAAACCCTGAAACGGTTCAAGAAAAAATCTCAGACACCGTTAAAGATTTTTTCAGAGTGTGATTTAAAATGGCAAACAAAATGGCAAACCTCTTGGATAAAATAAAGGGAATGACGTCAAAAAAAGACAAAACAATAGCATGCTTCGTGGACGGCCCGAACATGATAAGAAAAGACACCGGAGTCGACTTGGGAAAAGTGAAGAAAAAACTCCAAAAATACGGTTCGATAAAAGTCGCAAAGGTTTTTCTGGACCAATTCGCCTCCGACAAGCTCATAGAAGCGGTGACAAACCAAGGCTATGAAGTGATAATAATACCAAGCGACGTTGACGTCGCGCTGGCGGTCGAAGCCGCGCAGTTCATATTCAAAAGCAGCATAGACATAATAGCAATAGTATCAAGAGACTCGGACTTCAAGCCCATCTTGACAAAAGCAAAGGAAAACGGAAAGGAAACGATAATAGTAGGGTCTGAACCGGACTTTTCAAGCGCTTTAAAAAACACCGCCGACATAGTGGTCAACGCGAATGATTGAGTTTTTTTTTTGAAAACCTCAAACCCGAAAATTAAGAAAGTTTTTTTAACCATGACGTTTTAATTTTTAATTGATTATTTTAAAAAAAAAGTGTTTATACCCAAATGAACCTGCCCGCTGGAAGCGTTGTTAAAACAGATGTTGACGTTGCCAGCGTTGACTTTCTAGGTTTACTGAAAGAGCTTAAAAGCAAGGTGTTCAACGGGTATCTATGCATAGCGGTAAAGGGAAAAACAGGCTTTGAAGAAGGAGTTGTCGTTTTTGACAACGGCAAGGTCGAAGCGGTCGCCTACGACTACCTGGCGTTCAACAAAAGCGTGGTTGGAAGCAAGGCTTTGGCAAGAGTGGTGAACGCTTCAAGCGCCAAACAAGGAGTGATTGACTTGTTTCAACTGACAAACGAGCAGGTTCAATTGATAATCGCCTTCAACGAGCAGGCGATAGTGGTTCCAAACGAAGACGAGCTGAAAAGGCTTAAAACAGAAGTCTTCTCAAACTCGTTCGAAGAAGAAATAACCGGGGGAAAGGAAGCGGAAACAGAAAAAGACCTGCTCAAAAAATACAAAGTCTCGGGAGTGAAGGTAGAAAAAAACGAAGAGCAGGACGAGCTTAAAAAACTACTTGGATGATTTAAAAAAAAATGAGAGTAATCGCAATAGCATCTGGAAAAGGAGGGACGGGAAAAAGCACTCTGTCACTAAACCTCGGAATAAGCCTGAGCCAGGTTGGAAAAAAAGTATTAATAATAGACGCAGACTTTGCAATGGCAAACCTGGGAGTAATGCTGGGAATTGAAAGAGCCCCGATAAGCCTTCACAATGTTTTAATGGACGAAGTCACCATAACAGACGCGTTCTACGACGGGCCGGCGGGAATAAAATACGTTCCAGCGGGCTTGAGCATAGAAAGAATAAAAAGAATGAACTACGACCGGCTGAAAGACGCTGTAAAGCAATTAAAAGACTTCGACATCGTACTGGTGGACTGCGCGCCGGGTTTGGAGAAAGACGCCGTGGCGGGCATTTTAAGCGCCTCTGAAATGATAATAATAATGATTCCAGAACCATCCTCACTTGCCGACGCGCTCAAAGTGAAAAGCTTCGCTGAAATAAACAACATAAAAATAAACGGAGTCGTAACCAATTTTGTTACAAGAGACAAAAGCGAAATCAAAAAACAAGACCTGGAAACGCTCATGGGAGTGAAAGTAATCGCCGAACTGCCTTACGACATTGAAGTAAGAAGAGCCGCCGGAGAGCAAAAACCCGTGATTATAAAAAACCCTGAAAGCGCTTTCAGCCACGCCCTGCTTGATTTAACCGCGTTACTTTCAGGAGTTCAAACAGTAAAACCGCAGGTGAAGGTTAAAAAGGGTTTTCTGCAAAACCTAATATACGGTTTAACGCGTTTATTCAAAAAATGAATTTTAAAAAAAAAAGAGAGTGAAAAATTTCCATGGTTGAAAAAAGACCTTTTGACGTCCTTAACGGAGCTTTGAACAAAAACGTCCTGGTAAAACTTAAGGGCGACGTCGAAGTGAGAGGCGTTTTAATGAGCTTCGACGTTCACATGAACCTCGTCCTAGACGGCAGTGAAGAGTTGAAAAACGGAGAGTTGAAAAGAAAACTCGGCACGGTCCTCCTGAGAGGAGACACGGTTGTTTTTGTCTCCCCGGCTTGAACGATAAAAAAAAGGGCCAATGGTGAAACGGTATCACACCTCTTTGGCGTAGAGGAGGCTCCGGGTTCGAATCCCGGTTGGTCCATGAAAACTTTCCCTTCAATTCTAAAAACCCAAACAAAATTTTACACGCCCACAAAAGAAAGATTTAAATATATTGTAGACGTATACGAACCATGACTTATACGGAGATTAAAGAAAGGAATGGTAGGAAGTATTTCTACAGAGTCTTATCCGTTAGAAGGGGGCTAAGGTTGGCAAGACAAGAAAATACCTCGGAGTGAATTTGGACGATAAAACTCTAAACAAAAAAACGTTTTCAGCAGACGCCGAATTTAAAAAAAACAAGGCGATCAAAAACATTGCAACGATTAAAAAAAACATTGCCGGGGTTTTGAGAAAATACCACGTGAGAAAAGCCAGCGTGTTTGGAAGTTATGCCAGAGGAGATCAACACAAAGACAGCGACGTAGACCTTTTAATCGAACCCGAAAAGGGAACTGGATTTGAGTTTGTAGAAATAGCATTTGATTTGGAGAATGCTTTAAAGAAAAAAGTCGATCTGATGACATACAGGGGAATCGACCCTAATCTAAAAAAGCGCATACTGAAGGATGAAGTGAGAGTGAAATGACAAAACACCAAGACCTCTTTTACATCGAACACGTAATTGAAGCGGTAAACGATGTTGAAGAATCACTAAAAGGGCTTTCAAAAAAAGATTTTTTAAAAGACAAGGATGTTAAAGACGCAAACATCAGAAGACTGGAAGTCATAGGAGAAGCGGTGAAAAACATATCGAATAAACTCAAACTTGATCACAGGGAAGTTGAATGGAAAAACATAGCGGCTACAAGAGACAAGATAATTCATCACTACTTTGGAATCGATTTTGAAATCGTATGGAATATCATCAAAAAGGATTTGCCAAAGTTGAGAAAACAGGTTAAAAAAATAAAATCGGAAATCGCCTTTGATTGAATCTTCAACCCATTTCTCTTATTTTTTTATGCAATCTTAACTCATCATCGAACATTTCAAGCCTGCCATAAGCCTCTGAAGTTAAAAGTAGGAGCTCCTTTCTGCTCCACCCGCGGTTTATATCTGGGTTCTCGCTTGCAAGTTCAAATTCTCTGGCAGCCTCCCTTTTAACCTCACGATCATTTGAACTCCACAAAACCTTCCCTCTTTCAAAATGATCGCTTTCAGGAACAACGCGCAACCTTTTCCTATGATTAAAATCAAGAATCGAATACGCCTTTTTAATCATCTCGTTACTCCTCGCTTCATCCACGGCATTTATAAAAAGTTTTGAGCTTAACTCCTTGATTTTTCTAAAGTTTTCGGCGTTTTCCCTGCTGGGGTTTTCATAAAACTTTTTCCCGGCCAAGACAAGATGATAATCGACAAAACGATACCTTGCATTGGATGTTATAAACGCGCCCATTCTTTCACTCAACTCTTCCGCGGTGTAGAATTCCATGCCATTTAAAGAAAAGCCATTATTTTTAACTTTTTTGAATAACCCCCGACTTTCTTTGCAAAACTTTTTAACCATTCAACGCTTAAAACTTTCATGGTGATCAACCTTTGAAAATAGCATTCTTTTCAGATACCTACCTCCCGAACATAGACGGAGTGGTTTCAAGCATAATCTCATTCAAAAAAGAATTGGAGTCAAACGGAAATTACGTGGGCGTTTTCGCTCCGGGAACTAAAACCCTGAAAACAAACGATGTTTTTCTCTACCGCTCGATTCCCTTTCCTCCATACCCGCAGTACAAAATAGCGCTTGGATTCGACCCAATAACCGACTTCAAAAAAAAAAACTTCGACATTGTCCACTGCCACGGCGTGGCCTCAATGGGCTTAAACGCGATGATATCCTCAAAACTTTTCAGAAAGCCTTCAATAGCCACATTTCACACAATGCTCCCTCTCGCAACCTCCTACCTCTCTGAAAATTCAACCCTGCGGAATTTCTTCACAGACCTTTCATGGAAGGCGATTAAACTTTTCTACAACTCCTTCAACATCACGTTGGCACCGTCGCTTGTCATACAAAAAAATCTTGAAGAGCACGGAGTCCAAAACACCCGGGTTTTAAGCAACGGCGTCGACCTTGAAGCGTTCAAACCCAGCTCAAACAATTTAAGAAAAAAGCTTGGATTAAAGGGAAAAATCATATTATTTTCAGGCAGAATGACCAAAGAAAAAAACATCGACGTGGTGATAAAAGCCATCCCGCTCGTTTCAAAAAAAGTCAACGCGAGTTTCTTGTTTGTGGGAGGAGGGCCGGAACTTGAAAACCTGAAGCTTAAATCCAAGGGAATGAAAAATGTTCTGTTCACAGGTGAAATCCAACACCAGCGAATAACCGATTACATAAACACTTGCGACGTCAGCGTAAGCGCTTCAACATTCGAAACCTTCGGCTTGTCATTACTGGAAAGCATGGCCTGCGGAAAACCGGTGGTTGGAGCCGACAGCCTGGCAATTCCGGAATTCGTTTCCGAAAAAAACGGCGGTTTGTTCGAACCATTCAACTCGGAGCAACTGAGCGAGAAACTGGTTGAAATACTCTCGGATTCAAAAAAGTATAAAAGCAAAAGCAGGGAAGCACTGAAAACAGCCGAAAAATTTTCAATAAAAAAACAGGCTGAAAAACTGGAAAAAATATACCAAAAAATGATTTAACCTCAAATTCAGGAACTCGCGTTCTCAAAAGAACCGTAATAATCATTTAACCGCTGAAGCGTTTGAAGCCCGGTTAAAGTTTCGTTTGGAATTACAATCATCGGAGTGGAAGAAACGTTGTAAAGCGATGACAAAAGCTCAATCGCAGAACTTTGGCCTTCCAAATCCACGTCAAAAGAATACACCATGACATTGGAATGCGCTTCCCTGAATGAAGTTAAATAATTTCCCTGCGCGCCGCATGAACCGCAATTTTCATTTGAATAAAAATAACCAACAATAAAATAGGGATTGTCACACCTCTCGTTGATTTTCTGAAGAAGCATAAAATCCCTTGCCTCCAAAGTAGAGTATTCGACCTTTAACGAAATAACGGAAGGGTCGTTTGAACCGTACTTGCCCTCCAAAAACTGAAGATTCGAACCCATACTAAAAGTCTGCTGCTGAAAACTTCCCACCTCCTTTTCAAGAGTGCCGCACAAAACAGCCTGAGAGTAGGAAGAACTGTTAATAAGAGTTAAAAGCTGAAGGTTGTAATTACCTTCCTCCAACTGGCTAATCTGCTGTTGAACCTGACTTGTCGTTTGATTTGCTATTTGCATCCCCATAAAAACACCTATGGCGAAAATAAGCAAGGTTATCACAAGAGTGGTGAGGTGAATATTTGACGAAATTTTTCTTTCAATCTTCTTAACCTCCATTCCTACCACCTCTGCTTTTTAAAAGTCAACTCCTCTCCTATGGTAATAATCCAGAAAATTGTTATAAGAAAAGAGTATAAAACCAAATACAACGCTATTGTTATTGGATTCATCTTCTCTTTTAAATGTTTTGAGGCAATCCAAATCCACAACACGCTTAAAACGAATATCATTATGCTGATAACCTGAAGCGCGTTAAAACCATAATAAAAAACCTTAAACCCATACTCGAAAAACTGCAGGGCCGACCCGTTAAACAACGAAACCATTGAAATAAAAAAAACCGCCAGAACCGCTACGGAACCTATCAAACCAAGCGGAAAAATCATAATCCCAAAATCCCCGTAACTTGGGTTTAACACCCTCTTATACTTCCAATAATTCCTCAAACCCCCCCTATTCCACCTAACCCTCTGCCTGATCAAGGTTTTAAGAGTTTTCGGCACTTCAGTCCACACGCTGGCATCCATCGAACTAACAATCTTATAATTATGCGCTTGAATCCTATAGGCAATCTCCTGATCCTCTAAAAGACTGGTCTCGTCAAACAAACCAACATCATCGAAAACACTCCTCCTGAAAACGCTCAAAGGCCCAGGAGTAACGGTAACACCATCAAGAAAAGAAAGAAGCCTTCTGGAAACTATGGTTAAAAGATATTCAATCTGCTGCACCTTTTCAATTATCTTCCTGGGCTTGTAAACCTTTATAGCCGAAGTAGCTGCCATCACATTTGAATCCTTGAAAAAAACGGTCATTTTTTTAAGCGATTTAACGTGAACGTAAGAATCGGAATCAAGAGTGGCTACCAACTCCGTGTCAGCCCTTTTAATCCCATAGTTGACGGCGCTGCTCTTACCCCCGTTCTTCTTTGAAAAAACCCTCACATTTTTGTATTTTTTTTCAAGACGCTTCATTTCAATTAACGTGCCATCTTTACTCCCATCATCAACAAGAAACACCCTTAAATTATCTTCAGGATAATCGCTTTTCATCAAAACGTCAACAGTCCTGCTTAAAAACTTCTCCTCATTATAACAGGGAATTATGATGGTTATAGGCGGAGTGTAAACCCCCTTTATTTTTTCCTTGATTTCATCTTTTTTTTCAACGGTAAGCAAAAGATAAAACACGGTTATGTATAAAGTAAGAAAAGCTATAATATAAATGAGAATCGTTACGGTCTGCTCGAGCATTTACTTTCAACCCTTTTTCCCTGCTTTCAAACGTTCTATAAACTCGCTCCTCCTCTTCAACTCCTCGTTATATCTTCTCTTATCCTCCCCACTCATTGTTTTTTCAACTATAAAAGAAGTGTAATTCTGAATGGTTTGAGAAATATCAAGAAGCGTGGCGTGAACCTCCTCCAAACTTAAATTTATTTTTCCCGGCTTTTCAACCTCAACGCTTGAAGGAGCGTACTTCAAAACAACATTGACAAGAGCGTTGAAACTCTCAGCCAAAACCCTAACCTCGCTGTAAGTTGAAAACTCCCCGCTTTTTTCAATAGGCTCTTTCACCACTCCCTTACAGTAAATCACTCCAGGCTCACTGGTAACCTTTTGCGTCACATCCACAAGCACGTTTTGAACAACCGTTTTTTCAACCCCGTAAGAATCAAAGTACAAAACCGCTAAAATCGCCCCCTTCTGAGTCGCCTGGCTTATCAAACCCTCAACATCCCTTTCACTATATTCCATTTTCAAAAAAAATCACTTTTAATTTTTAATCTATTTTTTTTTTAACCGGCTAATCTTAAAAACATGTTTGTTTTAACTTTTTAAGTGTTTACATGGATTTAACCTTTTTGATTGAATTAATAATATTCACGCTCCCCGCCTACTTCGCCAACGCCTCTCCGGTAATATTCGGAGGAGGAAAAGACGCGCTTGACTTCAACCTCTCATTCGACGGAGAGAGACTTTTAGGAAAAGGAAAAACAATCAAAGGATTTTTAAGCGGGCTGATAATCGGATTCCTAGTCGGGGTTATAGTAGCACTCATTCCACTTTACCCCTTCAACCTTTCATTTCTGGTTAAAATAAAAATAGGCTTTCTCCTATCCCTAGGCGCTTTAATTGGAGACCTGTTCGGAAGCTTCGTTAAAAGAAGAATGCATTTAAAATCAGGCTCTCCGAGCTTTCTCCTAGACCAACTGCCCTTCATCCTCTTCGCCCTACTATTCATTTACCCCTATTCCTTATCACTGAGCATCACGGCATGGCTTTTCATCATAACCCTATCCCTGCTGCTCCACGTTTTCTTCAACTGGCTGGCCAATAAAATTGGCTTGAAAAAAGTGCCTTGGTAATGACCTACCTTGAAGACATGGCAAAATTTTTGATACTCTTCTTCACCCCTTTCACTTTAATCCACTTCATAGACTTTTCATTTCTCACTTCCCTCTTATCAAGCTTGGAAGGCTTTTTCCTCTCAAACCTCGGATTTCAAGTGTTCGTTTCAAAATCCCTTTTAACAATCAATTCAACCCCTTTCTTAATAACAGTCGACTGCACCGGCCTTGTCTTGATAATACTTCTCTTCGCTCTTTTCCTATCCACCAACACGGGAAGTTTAAGGCAATTCCTCATCTTCTCAGCGCTTCTCTTCCTCTTCAACATAATCCGCTTGCTTTTAACCCTTGAAGTGGGAGGAACTTACGGATTAAACGCCATGGAGTCCACCCATATTTTCCTATGGTTCGTCGACTCGGCAGTTGTCTTCCTAATCTGGCTGGGAGTGGGAGAGTTTATCTGATTTTTCTTTAAAATATAAAAAACCCCCCCTTTAATATTTATCACAGAAGCCCAGAAAACCACGCTCAAAAAAAACCCACGGATGAAATTGGACAAAACACGCAAGCAAGTAACGACGACATGAGAAGAAGTTAAAACCCTCCAATCAGAATCTTGCAGGATTTTGCAAGATTCTTAAAAAAAAAAAAAGCAACCCGCGCGTGAATTACTTTGTTTTAAAAGATTTGGTTTCTGATTTTTTTTTTTGGAAAGTTTGCCGGCGTTACACCCCATTCCAAGCTAACCATTGTCGAAGCACCGTCCATTTCCACAAGATATAAACCCCGCTTTTTT
>CAYMAH010000044.1:0-4340 GCA_964388435.1 Microcaldota archaeon
GTAATTTAAAGTAAATTTGGCGGGAAAATATGAGCGGTGGAGAACTCGTCTAATTTCATGGGCTTTTTTTTTGGGATGATAATGGTCGTGTTATTCGCGATGTTTTATCCGGGTCGTTATTTTTGGAACGAGTATTCCATACTTTAGGTATTAGCGCGGGGGAGTAATGGGGGGTTTGATTTTCACAATACTTTTTCATGATAACTGGGTAGGTGGTTTATATAAAAGTCTTCGTTCAACCCTTCAAACCGTTTGTTAGGGTTGGCGCGGTTTTGTATTTTTTATTTAGATTGGAGGGGTGGATAAAAAGGAAGTTGAAAACGCGGTTTATGTTTTTGGATTGCAGTTAGCGTTAAACATTGCATGGTTTGTTTTTCGGTTTAAAAAAAATCTTTTTTTTTTCTGGCGATTGTTGAAGTAGTTTTATCGTGGGCTTCAATTGTGGCAACTATTTTGGTATTTTATAAAATATTCAAAAAAAAAGCCGGGTGTTATTTTAATTTCTTGCCTGCCGCGGGTTGGCTTCGCTGCTTTCCTGAATTACAGCGTTTTGGTTTTAAACGCTTGAAGGTTTTAACACTAAAATTGGCAAAGCTGGGTTTAAAACAAAGATTTATTCAATATTTTAAAATGCCAGATTGCAAAAGTTTTAGACTTTTCTTACGTTTTTTGCGCGCGGGCCTCTTTCTCCTGACTCCACGTCGTATTCAACAGCGTCTCCTGTAGCAAGAGTTTCTCCTCCTTCGATTGAAGAAACGTGAACATACACGTCCTTGCCGTCGTCTCCGGTTATAAAACCAAAGCCACGCGCTGTGTTGAACATTTTAACTTTTCCTTTCATTTGGAAATCACCATGCGTTTATTTTGAATAGAATAACTTATAAAACTTTCCACGGTTTCGTAAGCAAAACCGAGTTTTAAAAAAAAATGGGAATTGAAAATTTTGGGGATAGTTTTTAAAGCTTTGAATATTCAAAATAATTTTCATGAGAAGGGGATTTTTCATAAAACCAAATGAAAACGCGGGTATGGTTGTCAAGAAGTTTCCCTATCCGATAAAGCGAGAGCATTTTGAAGATTTCAAAAGGTTACATGAGAATTATGTTAGGCTTTTGTCAAAAGCAGAGATTAAAGTTCCTGAAACAACTGTTGATTTTATTAAAAAGGGAAAGGGTTTGATTCCGGTGATAACCCAACCCGCTTTTCGCGATGACGAGCTTGTTGATAATATATTTTATAATGGTTCTAAGAGAACGATTTTAAATGTTTATAGGAAGATGCTCAAAGAGAATTTTAAAATCATAAACTACAACAAGAAAAATGAGGTTAAGATTGGCTTTGACGGCACTCCGAGAAACCTCGCAATAAGAGGAAATAAAATTTATTATTTTGACACTTTTCCTTTTTTCATCAAGGGGAATAAAATAGCGCATAAACTTATCAAAACTCAGGTGAGAAGGGGTTTGAGAACGCTTTCGGTTATAGGGTATAAAAAGGTGATGGAACAGTTTTTCAAGCCCGACAAGATGATAAGATCTGTCTTTGCTTCTTCTGTTAAAAGAAGGCCTGAATTAAGGGAGGATTTCAAGAAAATCACCAAAGAGGTTGTTGGAAGATATGTGAAGTCTGAAGAGGTTAAGCCTTTTTTGAATTTCAGGCGTTCGCTTATCAGCAGGGCGGTAAGCGTCATCAGGTCTTCGTAAATTTTTCTTTAAAAATAAGAATTTAGGGTTGGCGGCGTGTTTTTGGCGGGGCTTATTTTTGAAGCGTTTTGGTTCAGCCATTTTCTTTTTTGCTTGTAATCGGGAATCGCGCTTTCAACGAGGTTCCAGAACGCGCCGCCATGATTTCTTATTTTAAGATGGGCGAGTTCGTGTATTATTACGTAGTCCAATATTTCTTCGGGGGCGAACAAGAGATAGAAACTCAGGTTTATGTTGCCGCGTGAAGAGCAACTTCCCCACCGCGAGGTCATTTCTTTTATTCTGACGCTTTTGAATTGAAATTTGAAGTGCCTTTCGTTTATGTTTTGAACTCTGCCGGTCAAGGTGGGAAGTAGTGATTTTGAAATTGTTTTTCTTATTAAAATGCGAACGCGTTTTTTTGTTTCCTCGTCGCTCAATCCTTCCGCCAATTTTATTTTGATATTGTCTTCGATTAATCTTGCTGTTGACCTTCTTCCTTTTTCATTTTGAATGTTTATGCTGAACGTGTTTCCAAGCAGGGCGAGTTGCTGGCCGTCGTTGAAGGTTATTTCAGTCTGTTCGAATCTTGAAGGGTTTTTTCCCATTGCTTTGAGCATTCTCGTTTTAAGTTTTTCCAGTGCCTTTGATTTTTCCGATTCGGGCCAGCGGCTTGGTATTTTTATTAACACCCTGTTTTGTTTTACTCTGGCCGTGGCTGTTTTGTTTTTAGTTAAAATCGTTTCTATAAAGTATTTTTTTCCGTTTATTTCAGTTTCTTCCATTGTTCAACCCACTTTTTTTTTTGTAAAAGCTTAGCGCGTTGAAATTTAAAATTGTTCTGTCAAAAATGCTTTTAAACCGGTATTACACTTAATATTATAAAGGGTTGCATTCAAGTTTAAATAAAAATTAAAGAGAGGTGTTGGAGTATGACAAGGGATGTGGTGTGCGGGATGATGGTGGATGAAAAGAAATCGCAGAAAAAAAATTATAAGGGAAAGGATTATTACTTCTGTTCTGAAAGTTGTAAGAGTGGTTTCGAAAAAAACCCCGGAAAGTATGTTAAGTAAAAAGGGTTGAAAACTTATCAAGATGAATTATGGCGACTGATCCGATATGCGGAATGTATGTGAACGAGGCTGAGTCTAAATTAACCGCGGAAAGAGTTGGGAAAAAATATTATTTCTGCAGTGCTAACTGCAAGCTGCAGTTTGAAAAGCCCGATAGGGAAATGCGGGGTTTGAAAAGGGCTTTGCTTGTTGCGTGGCCTTTGACATTGATTGTGATAATTCTTACTTATTTGGTGAGCATTTCGTGGTATTCGAATATTGTTATGCTTATTCTCGCTAGCGTTGTTCAATTTTATGCTGGTCAGCGTTTCTACGCGGGGACCGTTGACGCGATTAAGAACAGGTCTGCGAATATGGATACTCTTATTGCCATTGGGAGCACCGCGGCGTGGGGTTATAGTGCGATTGTTACTTTTCTTCCAGCCGTTTTCCCGGCGGGTGTTTATTTTGACACTTCCGCGGTGATAATCTCCCTTATTCTTAGTGGGACTTATATGGAGAGGCTTGCGGAGGAGAAGGCTTCTAGCGCGGTTTCTGCTTTGTTGGGGTTGCAGTCTAAAACGGCTCACGTGCTGGTTGGAACAAGGGTTATTGACAAGCCTATTGAAGAGATTAAAAAGGGAGATTTGCTTTTGGTGAAGCCTGGGGAGAAGATTCCGACGGACTGCGTGGTTTTTGAGGGTGACAGTTCGGTTGACGAGTCGATGATTACAGGGGAGAGCATGCCTGTGACAAGAAGAAAGGGGGATGGGGTTACGGGTGGGACCATAAACTTGACGAGCTCGCTTAAAATCAAGGCGGTGAGGGTGGGTGAGGATACTGCCTTGTCGCAGATTATTAAAATAGTTCAGGAGGCTGCTTCGAGCAAGGTTCCGATTCAAAAGCTTGCGGATAGGATCGCGTCGTATTTTGTTCCAGTGGTTGTGGCGATAGGGTTTTTGTCCGCTGTTTCGTGGTATTTTTTTGGAGGGGTGGGGTTGAGTGTGGCTCTTCTTGTTTTTGTAAGTGTTTTGATCATAGCTTGTCCTTGCGCTCTTGGCATTGCCACTCCGGCCGCTTTGCTTGTGTCGTCGGGAAGGGCTGCGAGGAAGGGTATACTTGTTAAGAGCGGTGAGAGCCTGCAGAAAGCAAGCAGGGTGGACGCGATTGTTCTTGATAAGACTGGAACTCTTACCAAGGGAAAGCCTGAGATAACGGGAATAAAACCGGTTTCTGGTTTTAGCGAAAAGGAGGTTTTGAGACTTGCTTCGATTGCCGAGGTTAATTCGGAGCATGTTCTTGGAAAGGCGGTTGTGGACAGGGCAAAAAGAGAAAAAATAAAGGTCGAGTTTCCCAAAAAGTTTGATTACAGGCAGGGGAGCGGGGTGGTGGTTGTCGATGGGAAGGGAAGAAGGATAGTTGTTGGAAACCGTGATTTGTTTGGCAAAAAGCAGTTGGCCGTGGTGGAAAGCCTTGTTAAGAATTTTGAGTTTCAGGGAAACACTGTTTTAATCGTGGGGGTTGATGATGAGATTGCTGGCATGATTTTGCTTGCTGATGTTTTGAAAGAGGGAAGCAGGGAGGCGATAGAAGAATTGCAGAGAAC
>CAYMAH010000045.1:0-3553 GCA_964388435.1 Microcaldota archaeon
TTCACAGGATATCCTGGCATGATGCTGCTTGAGTTGAACAAGCTAAGCGACAAATTGTAAGACACAGGCCAGTCAGAACTCGCTACAATAATATTGCTTGAAGGATTGAAAGCGTACTTAGGAATGGTGTAACCACTATCCTTGAAAGTTTGAATAGAAATGCTCGTAGCATTGCAAGTAACCCCCGAAGGACAGGTTTGACAAATATTACAAGTAGTGTTAGAAACAACTATAACAATATCAACAGTTCTAACATCCCCATTGCTAGCGTTGGCCACAATACTTCCAGTATAAGTACCATAAGCAGAAGGAGTTATATTAACATTTAAAATCACGTTTCTGCTTGTTTCAGGGTTCAAAGTGAAAAGAACGTCCGAAGGATCGTTAAAAGCAACGAAAACACCTGAATTGTAAGGCCATGTCAAAACCGATTGAACCGTCAAAGGATAAGCCGGGTCAAGATTGGTGTACACAACAGTTTCAGAAAGAGTGGTGCTGGAATTCACAGGCTGGCTTGTAATATCAATCAAAAGAGGATTGACATCCAAACCCGTCCCACCACTGATATAAACATACCCGTTTCTGGCTGAAACAGTCAAATAGTAAACCCCACTTGACACCGGAAGATTGCCAAGAAGATTCTGATTGGCAAAACCCAGTGCATCCTTGCCATTTCCAATATCTAAGTGAATGCTAATCAAACTATTGTTCAAAAAACTCTTGTTCGAATCATAACTGTTAGGAAGGGTTATTTGAACCTGCGTGGTCGCTCCAGGCCCCTCAGCAGAAACAAAATTAGCCGCATCCACAATCCTGCTAACCGCCACTTGAGCTTGAGCCGTATCACCGCTTATGGTTATATTCAAATAAGCATAGTACGCTATTGGAAGAATAACAATCAAAACTATTGTGAGAAGCGCTAGGTACTCGATTCCAACCTGCGCTTTTCTTTTCTCAAGCGTTTGCATCACACCTAAAATAAAGCGAAAACACTTTAAAAACCTTATTGAACAAATAATAAAGGGAAATGGAAATAATCTTCAACAACAGTTTTATAATAAAAGAGCCCGAGTCAATTCAAAACCTTCAAAAAACAGGCATTGGAACTTCAAAAGGAAGACAGTTAGAACTGACTCAAGAAGAAGCGCTTTACTTAATGGATGTCAGAAACGCCGATTGCTACCACAACAACAAAAAACTATCCTTCAACGAAACAGCAGTGTTTTTCAGCAAAAAAAAAAAATTCCTGGCAAGATACTTTTCATACAAAGACTGGAAGGACAAGGGATTGATAATCAAACAAATTCAAACAAAGGAGAACTTCAAAAAAAGCCAGATGATCAAATACCCCTCTCAAGAACTAACCCTGCCTAAAACAAGCTTTAACGCGCTGTATTTCCAGGATGATTTGATGAGCATAGTGGAAGATGAAGATTCAATCGAACTTTACGAAAAACACTGGTTCGGACAGTGGGGCACCTACAAGGCAAAACAACACGGGAGGCTATTAAAACTCGACGCTTATGAAACGCTTTTTCTGTCAAAACACGCCGGCCTGAAACCAAGCGAAAAACCGGAAAAAATAACAAGAGAAGCACTTAAAAGAAGAAGAGACTTCACCGACCTATACAACGTTTACGAAGATTTAAGACTGAGAGGCTTTGTTTTAAAAACGGGATTCAAATTCGGAACCCACTTCAGACTCTACTTCCCAGGAGCCAACCCCGGCCTTCAGGGAGAACAGTGGATGCACTCAAGGCATGTCATTCACGTTTTCCCAAGAACCGCCTCCCTGCTAATTTCAGAGTGGGCCAGAGCAATAAGAGTAGCCCACGGAGTGAGAAAAACCTTCATCCTGGCAATCCCGGGAAACAAAAACAAAAAAACAACCAAACTTGACTTTCTCTTATATCACAGAAAAAACGAAGGAGTTGAAAACCCTGTTCAGGATAAGCCACGCTACGCAATGCTAGCCCTAAGCGAAGAGGAACGGCTCAGCGGAGAAGAGCTTGCGAAAAGCATAAACGCTTCAAAAAACCTTGGTTTGGACTTGATTCTCTCAATCTGCGACAGAGAAACGAGCATCACCTACTACCGAGTGAAAAGAATCGAACTGCCCAAAAGCAAATATGAATACTACGAAATTGAATGGATTCAACCCTAACTTTAAACAAAAGTTTAATGAAAAAGAATTAAAACTTTTAACACGCTACCTAACTTGTTTAAGTTTTTAAATTTTGAAAAAAAAAGGTTGATTGTAAAAATGAAAAGAACGCACACCTGCGGGGATTTAACCGAAAAAAACGCGGGGAAAAATGTAACGCTCCAGGGATGGGTGGACACGATAAGAGACCACGGCTCTCTGACATTCATGGACCTCAGAGACAAGTACGGTGAAATTCAAATAGTGTTCAAAAAAGACTCAGAGTTTTTCGAAAAAGCCAAAACAATCGGCAAAGAATTCGTAATTCAAGTCGAAGGAAACGTTCAAAAAAGAAAGCCGGGAACAGAAAACAAGAAAATACCGACAGGAGCGGTTGAAGTGGTTGTTCAAAACCTTGAAATCCTGTCAAAAAGCGATCCAATCCCAATCGACCTGAAAGACGACGACGCTTCAGGAGACGAGATGAGATTGAGGTACAGATATCTTGATTTGAGAAGAAGAAAACTCCAACAAAACCTGACGATAAAACACAAGGCAATGCTAGCCGCGAGAAACTTTCTCGACGAAAACGGTTTCACCGAAGTGGAAACCCCGATGCTCGCAAAAAGCACTCCGGAAGGCTCGAGAGACTTCCTGGTTCCAAGCAGGATAAACAAGGGAAAATTCTACGCCCTACCCCAATCCCCACAGTTGTTCAAGCAAATGCTCATGGTCGGAGGGTTCGACAAGTACTTCCAAATAGCGAGGTGCATAAGAGACGAGGACCTGAGAGCAGACAGGCAGTTCGAGTTCACCCAAATAGACCTTGAAATGAGCTTTGTCGAACAAGAAGACGTTCAAAAAATCACAGAAGGCATTCTAAAAGCTTTATTCGAAGCGGTCGGAAAAAAAATCGAAACCCCATTCAAGAGAATGGACCATGGAGAGGCCATGGAAAAATACGGCATTGACAAGCCGGACCTCCGGTTTGGCCTGGAGTTCACAGACCTGACTGAAATATTCAAAGAAAGCGGTTTTGAAATCTTCAAGGGAAAAACAGTCAAGGGAATAAAAGTTTCAAACGCAAAGTTTTCAAAAAAAGACTTGGATGAGCTTGAAGAGACCGCCAAAATCTATAAAGCCAAAGGCCTTGTCACCGCGACAATATCGGAAAAATTCGAATCGAACATTTCCAAACACCTAACGGAAGTCGAAGTGAAAAAAATAATCGAAAAATGCAACGCGGTCAAAGGCGACATGATATTCATGATAAGCGGCGACTGGAAAACAGTGGTGACCGCTTTGGGAAGAGTCAGACTCAAAATCGGAGAGAAACTCGGACTGCAAAAAGGCGATTCCTTCCTGTGGGTAGTAAACTTCCCGTTGTTCGCCTGGAGCGAGGAAGAGCAG
>CAYMAH010000046.1:0-33270 GCA_964388435.1 Microcaldota archaeon
GAGTGTTTGCAGGGTTTACGGTTTCGACCCGCTTAACTTGGCGTGCGAGGGAAGAATGATAATAGCTTCAGACCCTGGAAAGTCTGAAAGAATCCTGAAAATTTTGAAAAAGGAAAACAAGAGTGCAAGTATTATAGGAAGGGCGGTTGAGGGTGGTGATGTGATTCTTAGAACCCGTTTTGGAGGAAGGAAAATCTTAAGGCCTTTGGAGGGAGTCATGCTTCCCAGGATTTGCTGATTTAAAGAAAAAGATTTTTAGCCTGTAATAGCATACAAGTAAAACTATTGCTAAAGTGATCAAGAGCAAAGAGTTTTCAGAGCGGTTGGCACCGGACTTTTTCTTGAGATTCCGAAGGGTTTTGAAGTTCAAGTCAGGCCTAGAAGCGGGTTGAGCATGAAGAAAATTCTCATTCCGAACAGGCCTGGCGCGATTGATTCTGATTATGAGGGCGAGGTTAGAATAATTTTGTTCAATGCTTGGGATGAGGATTTTAAAATAATGAAGGGGGAGAGGATAACTCAGCTCGTGTTGGGCGGGGTTTACCCTTTCCACTTTAAAGAATCTGTTTTGAGCGAAACGAAGCGCGGTCACGGCGGTTTTGGAAGCACCGGTCGTTAGTCGTCTAAAAACGCGTGTTTGGTTCTTGCGGTTCTGGTTTGGGTTTATTTTTTTGAATTGTCCTTAAACCGAAAGTTTTTAATTTTTAATTATTAATTAATGGAGGGTTTTACTACGATATCGGTTAAAAAAGAGCGTTAAGAGAATGCTCGAGAAGGGTAAAAAGGGTAAGGATTGGAGCGAGTTTCTGTATGATTTTTATTCGGAAAGGCCGAGAAACGCTGAAAGTAAAGCGTTTACCGAGTTGAGAAGAGTTTTAAGTTTTGTGGTTACTTGTTGATTTTGTTTAATTACTCGTTAAGTTTTTTCTTTATCATCATTGAAACTCTTCCCGGCCTTCCATTTCCAATGACGTGTGAATCCACTTTTATGACGGGAGTCGACTGTCTTGTAGAGCTGGTGATGAAAGCCTCGTTAAGCCGAACGTAGACTCTCTTACCAGTCCTTGAATTTTTTTTTAATTTTATGCTGTTTGAGTATTTTATTTTTATTGTTAAATTTTTATAATTTTACAAAAAAACATAAAATCATTATTTTGTAAATTTTTTTTTAAAAAAACCATTGTTTTGTATTTTTCAGATATATATTTACTTATAACCCATTAAAGTTATGGAAAAGGACGTCAATAGAACGGGTTGTCTTTGTATACTTTTCATTGCGGATATGGTGATGTCTTTCAATTCTGCTTTTTATTTTTCCTGATGAGATTTCAGTTTGTTGATTTTGAAATAATTCCATGCCTTCTTGTCGGGGTTAAGTTCTGGGGAAGGGGGCGTGTTACTTTTAATAATGTGTTATTAATTATCTTTTGATAATTAATGTAACATATGCTTTTAAAAAGTTTTGCGTCGTAGTATAGGCTATGCAGACCGGCGAGTTTTTAAGGTTTTTAAAAGACTCTAATATTACGGTGTTTTCGTTAGAGGACGCGGTAAAAGTGTTGCGTTGCAAAAGGGCGTACGCCGGGCTTTTTCTACACCGGTGTTCTAAAAAAAAGTTAATAGGTCGCGTGGAAAGGGGTTTGTACTATTTAACGGAAAGATTTAACGAGTACGAAATCGCATCGCGCGTTTTGAACCCCTCGTACGTAAGCATGGTGAGCGCTCTGGCATACTACGGGCTGACCACTCAAATACCCAGGGTGGTTTACGTGGTTTCTACTAAAAGACACAGGCCGCTTAAAAACGTTGCTGGTTTTGATTTTGTTTTTAAGAGAATTAAAAGGGAAGCGTTTTTCGGTTTTCATAAAGAGTCTGACGGTAACGTGTTTATCGCTGACGCAGAGAAAGCAATAGTGGATATTTTCTATTTTAATGACGTTAATGATCTTGACGAGTCCGCGCTTGAAAAACCATCCCGGATTGATATCAACAAACTTGTTTCTTACGCTAAAAAAACTGGTAAGAAGTCCGTGGTGTTAGGTGTTGTTAAACTGTTGAAAGAAAGCGGTTATATCAAACAAGCTAAAAAACTAGCCGGGTTTTTTTAAAACAAAGGTGATGGCATTAAAATGATTGAAAAGGAAGAACTTTTAAAAACAAACGTTTACAAGCACCCGTTTCAAAAGGAAAAAGACTACATTCAGGAAATGTTTTTAATGGAAATTTTCAATTCGACCGGAGGGCTGGTTTTCAAAGGAGGCACCGCGCTATCTAAATTCTACGGTTCTGTAAGATTTTCAGACGACTTAGATTTTTCAATAATTCAACCTGGTCAGACCGAAAAGCTAGATGAACTTATAATCAAGCTTTCCAAAAACAACCCGCTTAAAATAATGAGAAGAAAAAACAACACACGAATACTATCGTTTGAGCTGAGCATAAGGGGGCCACTGTTCGAGATGCTCAACAAGTATCAGTACTTAAAAATCGAAGTGGACAAAAATTCTTCAGTCACAAGTCAAACCAATATTTTTCACAGAAACCCGGCGTACGAAGACCTAAAGCCATACGTTGCAGTGGTAATGAACGAAAAAGAAATCCTATCCGAAAAAACAGTCGCACTACTCTTCAGACACAACCTAAAAGCAAGAGACTTATACGACATTCACTTTCTGATAAAAAAAGGCGTTAAAATCAACGTTGCAATGACAGACAAAAAAATGAAAGAACATGGTCGCGCCTTCACCAAAGACCAATTCCTAAAAAGAATAAAAAACCTGAAAAACGTGTGGAACAAAGAACTATCTAGAATACTACCTGAAAAAAACTTCATAACATATAACAACGCTGAAAAAATAGTCACAAAACACTTCCAAGACGCTGGTTTTATATAAAAAAAATTGAACAAAAGCAAATGCAATCAAAAATGGATCAAATTTTTAAAGAGGTGGTTGCTAATATTACTGTTACTAATGATAATATTAATACACCTAGAGAGACTATTGAGTTTTGCATAACATTAGGCGCAAATACTATTAGAGTGCCGAAATATTTCCTTATCTTTTTTCATTTGTTCTTGCCCACTCTTTTTGATTCTGTTAGGTAATAATAAGTCCTGCCGTTTATTACTTTTTTTCAATGTAAGTCCCGTTAAGGTTATTGGTTTAAAAATAAAATATTATGAGTTGCGAAATAGGGTAGCGAAAACTCTGGCAATGTTTAAATTCTTTCTTAATCCTTTAAATATCGATTAACATGTTGAGGCAGGTTTTAAGCGTTGTTTTGGGGCACGTGGACGCTGGAAAGACGAGTTTTCTTGACCGGGTCAGGAAAACCCAGGTTCAAAAGTCAGAGGCTGGAGGTATTTCGCAGAAGATTTTTGCCAGTGTTGTTACGATTAAAACGATAAAGGCTGTTTGCGGTGAGCTTGTGGCGCCTTTCAATCTTTCAATTCCGGGTATCGTTTTTATTGACACGCCTGGACATGAGGTTTTCTCCAGTTTAAGAAGGCGCGGCGGTAGTGTCGCTGATATCGCGGTGGTTATGGTTGATGTTAACAGGGGTTTGGAGGCTCAGACTAAGGAGAGCATTAATATTTTGAAGGAGTATAAAGTTCCTTTTATTGTTGCTTTGAATAAAATCGACAATATTGCAGGGTGGGTTTCAAGGGATTTGTGTTTTTCTGATAATTTGAAGGTTCAGAATCAGAATGCCGTGAATGAACTGGATTTGAAGCTTTACAAGGTGGTTGAAGAGCTTTACTTGATGGGGTTTGAGTCCGAGCGTTTTGATAGGCTTTCTGATTTTTCAAAGCAGGTTGCTATTATTCCCTGCAGCGTCAGAACCGGGGAAGGGGTGCAGGAGGTTTTGGCTTTTTTGAGCGGTTTGGCCCAGAAGTTTTTGAGTTCTAAGATTGAGCTTCACTTGGTAGAAGGAAAGGGAAGCGTCATTGAAGTTGAAAGCAGGGTTGGAGTTGGGGGAGTGATGAATTTGATTCTTTATGACGGGGTTTTGAGGGTGGGGGACGAGGTTTTGTTTTTTACTTTGGAGGGAGTGGTTAAGTCTAAGGTTAAAAGTTTGATTGAGCAGGAGGAAGTAGGGGAGAATAGGGTGGCGGAAGCGGTTGCAGCGTGCGGGGTGAGCGTTTTTTGCGATTTTGCCGATAAGGCGGTTCCAGGCTCGCCTGTTTTTGTTGTAAAGGATAATGAGGAGGAGTTGAGAGAGAAGATAAAAGAGGAGGTGGAGGGGATTATTATTGAAACCAATAAGGAGGGTTCGATTGTCAAGGCTGATGCTCTTGGCAGTCTCGAAGCCATCAGCTTAATGTTTAAGAAAAATGGGATTGAAATAAGAAAAGCAGAAATTGGAAGTGTTACTAAAAGGGATGTCAGCGAGTCTTTTCTAATGAAAAGCAAGGTCAAATATTCGGCTGTTTTTGCTTTTAACGTTTCTGTGAACGAGGATGCTTTGATTGAGGCTAAAAGTTCTGGTGTTAAGATTTTTTCAACTGATATTATTTACCAGTTGGTTGATGATTATAAAAGATGGGTGGACGAGGAGAAGCAAAAAGAACGGCAGGGCGCGTTGCAGAAAGTTGTTTTGCCGGTTAAAATTAAGATTTTGAAGTGTTTCAGAGCTAACAATCCTTGCATTTTGGGGGTTGAGATTTTGGAGGGGGTTTTGAGAAATGGATGCGAGCTTATGGATTCAAGTTCGAAGGTTATTGGAAGAATAACCGGAGTGCAGAGTGAGAAGAAGAATATTGAAAAGGCCGTGAAAGGGGATCAGGTTGCGGTTTCGCTGGATGCGTGCACTTTCGGAAGACACGTTTTTGATGATGATATTTTATACTCGGTGATTCCTGAAACCGATTTTACGGTTCTTGATAAGCTCGGCGGGAGTAAAGAGTTGATTGAAGAGATTAAAAAAATTCAGAAGTATTCGGGTTGAACTGATCATACCGTTATACAGCGGATTTTTTCTAGTTTTTTTGCCAATTGGTTGATAGTATTTAAGTGGTTTTGTTCTTTGATGATGCTCTCTTCTTCGTTGTTGATCGTGTATATTTTTCTTTCCTTGACTATTTTTTCCAGTTGCGGGTGATTTTCGTATAATTTTAGCAAATGATTGTAATAGTCTTCTTGTTTTTCGAATATCTCGTGCATTAATAATTGATAGTTAGTGTTGGGTATTAAAGGAGTTATGCTTACCGTGCTGTCGAGATTGGATATTTTTTTGAAGGTGTTTATTGTCTCCTCTTTTTTGATTTGGTTTAAATCTAATTCCAGCAGACTTATTATTGAGTATTTTAGACCGAGCTTTGAGGTGTTTATTTTTGGTTCGTATCCCTTGATTATGTTGTTTGTTGATATCTTTTTTAGTCGGGCGTGGATTATTTGTTTGTTTAGGCCGGTTATTTTGGAGATTTTTTGAAGTGATGGAGTAAGTCCCCCTTTATATAGGGCTTGGAGGATTGAAATGTCTTTTTGGTCTATTTTTGTATTCATCAAAAACCACCTTTTATTTTTCGCTAATTGTCGTATTTTTATGAGTATTTAAACTTTTCTATCATAAACTTATTGTTTATTCGTGATTTGTCGTATTTTTTGATGGTTTGGGGTGTTTTTTTAAGTTTTTTTGAATATCTTTCCAGTTTTTTTCCATTATTTTTCAATTTTTTGATAAGAAGGTTTTTTAATTTTTTAAAACCTTCTTAACGCGGGGCTTGTAGTCGAGTGGTAAGACGCCTCCTTTACACGGAGGAGATCAGGAGTCCGATTCTCCTCAAGCCCATATAACCAAAACAAACTTTTTAAATAATATTATTTTAAAATATATGTGGTGAAATTGCGGTGAGAAGAAGCAACTTAGACATTGTTAAAATAAGTGCTGGGATTTGGAGTTTGAAAGAAGTTGGTTATAATACTAGGCGCATACGCTCTAAGTCTTGAAAATTGTGAATAAACAAGTTGGTTTTTGGTGAAGAATATTAGAGTTTTAAGCATTGACGACTCTCCAATCAAAAGCAAGAAAGTTTTGTGCGTGGGAGTGGTTTCCAATGGTCTTGCGGTTGAAGGGGTTTTGACTTTCAGCATTTTGAAAGATGGCGTAGACTCTTCCAAAAAGATAATTCAAGCGGTCAGAAATTCAAGGTTCAGATTTTCCTTGATTTTGATACATGGAGTTGTGCTTGGAGGTTTTAATGTAGTGGACTTGAACTGGATATTCAAAAAAACGGGGGTTCCGGTGATTTGTGTTTTCAGGAAACAGCCAGATAGGGGAATGCTTAAAACTGCCGAGAGAGCTTTTGGTTTGAGAAGGAGATTGTTGATTGAGAAGGCAGGAAAGGCTAAGAGTTTTGGGAAGTTGATGTTTTATCATAGTGGTTTGAATGAAAAGCAGGCTAGTAATTTTTTGTCTTCTCTGGTTTTTGAGGGGTTTCCTTGGACTTTGAGATTGTCTCATCTTATTGGAAGCGGGTTGGTTTTTGGCGAGTCGAAGGGGAGGATTTGAGTCAAAACTGTTTTTAACTTTTGTTTGATAATTTTATTGTAATTTAAATTGGTTGATTAAACTGGATGAAAAAGCAGAAGGACGTTGTCGAGCATGAGCGTGCGGATGGAAAGGTTGATTTTTTGAGTTCTAAAATTTGGGGTTTTAGTGTTGTTAATATTTTGTTGACAGTTGGTTTTTTGTTGACCGGATTATTTTACGTTTTTTCTCAGGAGTCGGTTGTTGGGATTTTGAGTTTTCTTTTTCTTTTTCTTCTTATAGTCAGGGATGTTCTTCCCAAGAGCTACACACAAGGAGGGGTTTGGCAGGCGGTTAAGGAGCTGGTTATAGCGGCGGTTTGGGCGGTTGGTTTTTGGCTTGTTTTAAGTTTTGTTTTGCAGACAAGCTCGCCTGTTGACGTGGTTACTTCCTGCAGTATGCTTCCTGTTTTGCACAGGGGCGATTTGCTGCTGCTTCAGGGCGGTGGTGTGAATGCTCAGACCTTTTATTTTAATTCTTCTTTTCCAAGTATTAATCTTTTGAAGAAGCAGTGTTCTGAGGAGGTGAACGGGGTTTTTAGCGGTTTTGTTCCCTGCACTTATGGCTTGAGTATTGACAACCGGACTTTTTTTATTAATTCAAGTGACAATGTTATTGTTTACGCTGCTAACCCCTTTTATTACGGTTTTATTGTTCACCGGGTTTTTTTGAAGCTTGTTAATCAGAGCAGCGGGCAGGCTTTTTATTTGACCAAGGGGGATAACAATCCGGTTTTGGATCAGGAGGCAGGGGTTTCGGTTGTTAATCAGAGCAGCGTGATTGGCAGGGTGGTTTTTGACGTTCCTTATGTTGGCTATCTAAAGCTTTTGCTGTTTATGCAGTTCGCCGAGCCCGAGGGTTGTAATACCACGATTAACTATTCCTGAGTTTTCAACCATAGTTTTTTTAAATTATTCTTGTTTTAAAGTATAGTGGTTTTTTTTGAGTTTGGTATTTTAGGGTTTTATGATTTTTTTTGAATTGAAGGTGGTGTTGTGTTATGAAGATTGTGGTTGAGGATATTAAGAGTTTTAAGGATGCTGTTAACGCTGTTGTTAATTTGATTGATGAAGGTTCTTTTGACATTGGAGCTGGAGGAATGCATTTGAGGGCTATGGACCCTTCTCAGATTGCTTTAGTTGACTTGGAATTGCCGAAGGAGTTTTTTTCAGGTTTTGACGTGGATGGAAAGTTGGTTGTCAGCCTTAACTTGACAAGTTTTTCAAAGATTCTTTCCACCGCGAGAGTTGGGGAGAAGCTTTCTATGAGCGTCAGTGAGGATTCAAGCAAGCTGTCTCTTGAGTTTAAGGGTGAGAGCAAGAGAAGAATCAGCGTTCCTTTGCTTGATTTGAATCATGCTGAAGTGAAGGAGCCTAAAGTGCCTTTTGATGCTTTTATTAAGATTAACTCCGGGGCTTTGAAGGCCATGCTTGGAGACGCTGGCTTGTTGTCTTCTCATGTTGTTTTTGAAGCTTCTGATTTGCAGTTTGTTGTTGAGGCTAAAGGCGATTCAGGAGATGTCAGGATTGAAACTGACAAGAATTCTCAGGTTATAAAAGAGTTTAAGGTTCAAAACGAAGCCAGGGCTATGTTTCCTTTTGAATACCTGGACAACATGACCAAGAGCTGTTCTTCTGACGGTTTGATTGAGCTTGCTTTGAAGACCGACGCTCCGATTAAGATTAATTATCCTGTTGGAAAAGCGAGGCTGTCATATTACTTGGCGCCCAGAGTGGAGAGCGTTTAATTTTTTTTGCGGCCAGCTGTTTTCAGGGCTTTTAGAGTTGTTTTTTATGGTTGACGCTGGTTTTGCTGACAAGTTTCCTTTTTCGGTTCACGCCAAAGAGTATTTAAAAGACGAGGGTTTGAATCCAGAGCTTGTCAGAAGAAGCGTGGAGTGTATTGAAACAGGGGTTGGGGGTGTTTCCGAGTACGCTGTTGCCAGAATAATTCTTTCATTGTCTGGAAATAGAAAGGAATTGCATTTTTTTGCCAAAAAAATGTCAGACAGAGTGGTTTTCGCCGACAGCGAGAATTTTGTTTTAATTGCAAAAGAGTTTTTCCCTTCTGTTGATTTTTTTAATTTCACTGTTTCTGTTGTTGATTTCGTGAAGTTTTTCGAGTTGGGTGGGACGCAAATTCAAAATGGTTTGGTTTATTTAGGCGATTCAAGAACCTTGGAGAGCGTGGTTAAAAAAGCTGTCATAAAGAAAATAGAGGATATTCACGTTTCAGAAGCTCCGGATGTTTTGAAGAAGGAGTCTTTGAAATTCCAACCGGTCCTGCCTAGCGGTGGACGGGGTAAGTTGCTGAGCAAGAAGTGCATGGTTGAGATTTTGAAGGGGGTTGGAGAGGGAAAGAGGTATTATGGAAGCATGGCTTTAAGCATTGCTTGTTTGAAGGATGGGTTGAATTTTGAGGATGCTTCAAACGTTTTAAAGGTTTACGCGAATAACTGCGATAAAGGGGTGAACTCCTTTACAGAGAAGGAGGCGCTTACCACTCTTAAGTGGGTTTACGGAAAACCTTCAATTCGCTTTTCATGCAAGGTTTTGCAAAGCCAGGGTTTAGTAAGTGATTGCAGTGACTGTGAGCGTTGACATTCATAAAGAGTTTCAAAAATATTACTCGTCTAATTTTATTCCCGTAAGCAGGCTTTCTGAGAGGGAGTTTGGGTTTGGGGTTTTAAAGAAGATAGACTACCGTCATAAGACTTTTCAATCCGAAAAGGATTTTAATGATTTTCTTGCGAAAGAGACTCCATTGTTCGCTTCCTATTCAACAGGTTTTTATTCCCACCCCGATAGAAGGCCAATTGAAAAGAAAGAGTTGAATTCTGCCGAGCTTGTTTTTGATTTGGACTCGCCGACTTTTAAATGCTATCATGATCCTAAGGAGTTGTTTTGCTGGAAGTGTTTTTCTGACATCAAAATGCAGTGCGTCAGGTTGGTGGAGGATTTTCTTGAGGATGATTTTGGAATACCCTGTTCAAGCATTTCGATTAATTACTCCGGTTCTAAAGGTTTTCACATACATATTTCTGAAGGGCCTTGGGTTGATTTGAACGCGGTTGAAAGGAGAAGGTTGTGCGAGTATGTCAAGGGAAGCGGAGTTAAGTTTGAGAGTGTTTTTATAAGGTTGAATCCTCTTAAAGGGCCGGATTCTCAAAGCAAGGGTTGGAGGGGAATGTTCAGAGATTTTGTTTTGCAATTAATAACTGAAAGTCAAGGGACGTTGAAAGAGCGCGGGGCTACCGCCCAGCAGGCTAAAAAAATATTTGAAAACAAAAATGATTTGATTCAGGCCATCAATTCGGGGAATTGGGACAGAGTGAGAGGGTTGGAGAGTTTTTGGAGAGGGTTGTTGGATATTTTTATTGAGAGCGGCAGAATAGTGGTGGATGAGAGCGTGACTTTTGACTTGCACCGTTTGATTAGAATACCCGGTAGCCTGCATGGGGAGACTGGCTTTATAGCAAAGAGTGTTGATTTGAGTGAAGTGGAGGGTTTCGACCCGTTTTTTGACGCTTCTTTGAAAGGGGAGGGAATAAGTTTTAAAAATGAGGGTGGCGTTAAGATTAAGGGAGCGGTTGTCGAAGAGAAGGTTAATTTTTCAACAGCTTTGTTTTTGGAATGCAAGAAAAAGTTTGGCTATTTTTAGTGATTGATGAATGAATTATTCTGAGTTGAGTGGTGTTTTGATGGAGGAGAAGCGCAGCCCGCAGCTTCAGAGTTTAAACCCTTTGTTTTTCGAGGATGTTCAAAACCTGGTGGAAGAGTACAATAAACGATTGAAGGAGAAGTTTGAAGTTGATTTGGAGAGGTCTTTGAAAAATCTTCAGAGAAAATTTGAAGAGCTTCAGCTTGTCCGGCTGAAGAAGATTTTTCTTCAGGCTCTTTCAGATTTTCAGTTGAATAAAACTTCTTTTGAGGGTATGAGCGACAAGGAGAGGGAGTTATACCTTTCTTTGATTGATTATGTTAAAAAATATTTTAACAAAACTTTAAAACCGTCAACTCTTAAGTTGAAGGTTTTGACTCAAATTCCAAAATTTGTTGGTTTTAATGGGAAGGAGTACGGGCCTTTTGAAAAGGACGACGTAGCGGAATTAGATTCAGTTGACGTTGAACTTCTTATTTCAAGAAGCGTTGCCGAGCAGGTTTGAAAAGCCTAATTTTTAATAAAAAGGAGTATTTATGTTTAAAGTTGAAAAGGGAATAATTAATAAATTTTCACATTTATAATTAACTTTAAATCTTATACAAAGGTGAGTTTGAAAAGTGTTGATTCCAAAAGAAATGAGAGCTTACTGCCCTTTTTGCAGGAAGCATCAGTTGCATAAAATTAAAATAATAACAAGCAAGGCCAGGGGAGGCAGGGCTTTGGCTCAGGGTAATATAAGACACGAGGATAAGCTATTGGGTTATCACGGTAAGGTTTCTGGAAAGAAAATGGTTAAAAAGCAGGGCATTAAGAATAAGATTCTTTTGGAGTGCACTGTTTGCAAGAAAAAGCACCAGCGTGTGATAAGCGAGAGGTTAAGGAAGAAGGCTGAGATTTCAAAGTAGGTGGTTAAAAAGTGAGCAAGTTTTTAAGAGTTCAATGTAACAAGTGTGGGAAAGAAAAAATAATCTTCGGAGACGCAAAGATGGAGGTTAAGTGCGATTGCGGGGAGGTTCTTTCAAAACCTAGGGGAGGCAGGGCGAATATTAAATGCAAGATTCTAGAAGTGTTGTGAGCTTTCCAGAGTTGGGGGAGCTAGTGGTTGCTACGATTACCAAGATAATGCCTTACGGGGTTTTTTGCAGGCTTGAAGAGTACAATATTGATGGTTTCGTGCATGTTTCTGAATTATCTTCCACTTGGGTTAAAAACATTAGAAACATTGTAAAGGAAGGACAGAGGGTTGTTTTGGTTGTTATCAATGTTGAAAAGCAGAAGAATCAGGTTGACTTGAGTCTTAAAAAAGTAAGCGAAAATGACCGTAAGAGGAAGCTTGAAAGTTTCACCAGGGAAAGGAAAGCTTTGAAGATGGTGGAGAGGGCGGGTGTTGTTTTAAACAGGAAGGTTGAGGCTAGGCAGGTTGCTGAAAAACTTTCCAAGGATTACGGGGATTTGTACACCGCTCTTGAAAAAATAGGGGTTGGAGAATCTCCTGAAATTCCAAAGCCTTGGGTTGACGAGCTTGCCAGGATGGTGAAGCTCGAGTTTAAAGAGAGAAAGATTATTTTAAAGGCGAAGCTTGAGTTGAAGAGTTTGGATTGGAATGGAGTTGAGAAGATCAAGAAAGCGCTTTCAAGCGTGGAGTCTCTTGGAGGCGATGTTATTTATTTAGGAGCTCCAAACTATCTTGTGTCCAAGGAGTTTGGAAGTCGCAAGGAGGGGGAGAAGTTTTTTTCCAAGGTGGATGTTCTGCTTTCCAAGTCAGGGGTGGCTTACAATTTTGAGTTGGTAAAATGAGAAAGTGTTTTAAATGCGGAGTTTATAGTTTAAGCGTGAAGTGTCCGAAGTGCGGAGCTTCAATGTCAAGTGCAAGCCCGCCTAGGTTTTCGATGAGCGACAAGAAAGCGGTTTACAGGAGAGTCGAGTTGAAGAGGTTGATTTGATTTTTATGTTTGAGGATGGAATTTTTTTAAAAGTAAAGAAGAAGATCAGGGTTAAGAACGCTTCTTTGATTATTGCAATGCCGGGAGTGGCTTTGACTGGAAAAATGGTCGGGGATCAGATGGTCAAAGATTTGAAAGCAGAGCTTATAGCAACCTTGTATTCCTATTCTTTGCCTGCCGTGGCGCCTTCCCTTCCTTCTGGCGAGTTGAGGTTATTTTCAATAGAATTGTTTCACGCAAAGACGAAGAAGAATGATTTTATTATTGTAACGGGAGATTCGCAGCCTGTAACTCAGGAGGGGTTGTACTCTGTTTCCAACAAGATTTTATCTTTTTTTTCAAGCATTGGTGGTAAGAGCGTGGTCGGTGTTGGGGCGAGCGCTTCGAATGAAGTTTCCAAGCAGAGGAAGATTTTCGCCTACTCTACGGACAGAAAATGTTTTGACGTTCTCTTGAAGAAGGGTGCTGTCAAGAACCCGGGTTACGTTCAGGTTTTCGGGATGGCGGGAATTGTACCGGCTTTGGCGCCTTTGTATGATTTGAACGGTCATTGTCTTCTTGCAGAGGCTCTCCCGCAGCCTATGGATGTGGAGAGCGCGGTGAAAATGCTTGATTTTATTTCAGGTTATTTTGAGGAGAAGCTTTCTTCAAGGGAGTTGGAGAAGGAGGGTTTGAAAGTTTCCAAGTTTTTTGAAAGCTTGCAGACGCAGCCTCAGGTTAACGAGGTACAGCAGGCCGGCGTGAAGCAGAATTTAAGCTACATACACTAATTTTTTTTAAATTGTTTTTACTTTGTGGTGTTTTCGGTTTTTTTGATTTCTGTTGAGTAGGTTTTGCCTTCTTTTACCTGTCTGTATTCTATGAGCCCGTATTTTTTTAGGTTTTCCATCAGATATCTAACGTTTCTTTCAGTGTAATCCTGCATGCTATTGTAGATTTTTCTGGTTTTTGTCCACTCGGTTGCGTTGATTAAATTTAGTATTTTTTTCTCTCCCTCAGTTAGATTGCTGGTTATTTCGTTTTTTTCTTTTTTGTTTTTTTCATCTTTTGGAATGCAGTTTACAGGAACATAGTCATAACCATTTTTTTCCGCTTCTTTCGCAGCCAGCCATAAGCATTCTATTGCTTTTCTGCAGTCCCCTCCGTTTTTGGCTCCTCTTGCCGCGCAGATTGCTATTGTTTCTTCTCCGCAGGCTCCTTCTTTGAATGCGAGCCTCGCTCTTTCGGCTAGGATTATTTTAAGCTGTGTTGGAGTGTAGGGTTTGAATTCTATTTCCTTGGGCGATAGTGTTGAAATGATTCTCTCATCCATTGGTGTGAACGCTTCTTTTTTATTTGTTATCATTACTATTTCCACTTCCACTTCCCTCAGCTCTCCGCTTCTTGAAAACTCGTAGAGTATTTTTTCCTGCTTTCTTGATATGAGCTGGTCCGCTTCGTCAAGTATGAGAAGAAGTGTTCTTTTGTTTTTTTTAAGTTCTTTGAACATTTCATCCAGTGCTTCTTCTAGTTTTACTCCCACTGTTAGGATTGGGAGTTGTAGGGCTTTGATTATACGCGTTGTTAGAGCGTTTTCAGTGCTGTTTTGCCAGCAGTTTATGTAAACAGGTATTGCCATTGAGTGTTCGCAGAATTTTTTGGCGACGTATTTTGAAATGGTTGTTTTTCCTGTTCCAGGACTTCCATAAATGAGAATGTTTCTTGCTTTTCTTCCATTTAACGCTGGTTTGAGCGCTTCTGCTATTGTGTTGATTTCCCCTTCTCTTAATATAGGCTTTTCAGGAGTGAACTCCTGCAATAAGGGGGTTTCACTCCTCCAGAAACTTTCCATTGAAATATAATTTAATGATAAAGTTTTTAATATTGTTTTTGTTTACTTTTCTTATGAATAAGTGGCTTAGATTGTGCAGGTTTGAGCATTCTGTCATCGTTTTCATAGCCGTCGCCGCCGGGGTTTTGATTTTTGAAAAGTCTTTGGCTTTCGCTTTGCTCGGTTTGAGCCCTGCTTTTTTGACAGCAGGGGTTTTTATTTTGAATGATTATTTTGACGTTGAAACTGATAGAAAAAACAAGCGTTTTGACAGGCCATTGGTTTCTGGAGAGATTTCTTCAGGGGACGCGCTTGTAGCTGTTTTTGTTTTATACGCTCTCAGTCTTCTGATAGGGTTTTACGCTGGATTTTACGCTTTTATTTTCATTTTGGCTTTTGCTTTTATTTCTGTTTTTTACACTCCTTTTTTCAAGAAGATGCCAGTGGTTGGAAATGTTTTTGTTGCTTTCACCATGTCCGCTCCTTTTTTGTTTGCCAATTTGATTTTTTCACTTAACATTAATTTTTACATTTTTCTTTTGTTTTTGATCACTTCGACAGTTGGTTTCGGCAGGGAGGTTATTCAAACCGCAAGGGACGTAAAGGGAGATAAAAAGATTAAGGCTAGAACTCTTCCAATGGTGATTGGAGTTAAAAAGTCGGTGCACTTGGGCGTTTTGTTTATTCTGGCTGCCATTTTAATATCCTTGATTCCTTTTGACAGGGTTTTTTATTTGATTTTGATTCTTGTTTGCGATTTTCTTCTTCTCTTGGGCGTTTACGAGGTTGAATTTAACTGTGATTTCAAGAAGTTCAGGAACTACTCGCTATGGGCGATGCTGGTTGGAATTGTCGCTTTTTTGTTGATTCCTTTTTAGATGAATTGTTTACTCTATGTTCATTTTTCCGAATTTTCCAAGAGTCAGCTGTGGAGTGTCGTGCCACGTGTTCACGTAACCGTTGGTTACTTCAACCGTGCTTCCAGGCTGGACTTTGTCGATGTTTTCGTTCCACAACACTAATGTAATGGTTCCGCTGTCATCTTTTATGACTGCGTTAGCCACTCTTAGAGTTCTTCCGTTTTTGGTGAACTCTCTTGGTTCTTCAACTTCAACTACTTCCGCCTTTATTTCGACGTTCCCGTCTCCGGGTTTTAATTCACTTATTTTCATTTTCTTTTACACACCCTAAATTAGGTTTTTTAATGTTTTTATTGAATGTTAAACATTTTTAATTGTTTTGTTTTGAAAAACCGTTTGTTTTTCAATTGCAAGGTTTAAAAGAAAGGTTTTTATTTTATTCTAACCCTTCTTAGTTTATGGTTGTCAGGAAACCAACGTTTTTTAAACGCGTGAAAAAATCAATCGTTATCGCGGGATTGCTCCTCCCAGCTACCATACTTCCAGTTAAAAAGGTCAGGGCTGAAGATTTGAACAGGATTCTAAGTAAGCCTGGCAGTAGGGTTGAATTGAATTACAAATCAGAGAGGGTAACGCCTGTTTCTGGCATCAACTCATTTTCATTTACCGTTCCACAGAAAAACCTTTCGAAAAATCTTCATGGGGTTAGTCTGTTGCTTGGAGGGAGAACCGTTTTTACGAATTTTAATCCGAACTCAAAAGTTCCTATAACCAACGCTAGCCAGGCTGTCGGCGTGCTGGCATCCGCGGAAAAAGAGTTTGACTGGAATAACACCAATGCTATTAAAGTTAGGGCGGTGTTGGACCCTCAATTAATGGACTTGTTTGGAAGAGGTTACAAGGGTGGTTTTGGGTGGGGCTTGAATTTAAAGGGAGGTCATGTTTTTCATCCAATGGAAGACACTGGAATAATAAGAATGGTTGGCTATCTTAGAGTAAAGAAAGAGCCTGTTGGCGAGAGTTACGAAAGGGTTGGAATTCAGTTTAATCCAAATGACATCAGGCTTGGAAAATCCACAGTCGACATTCACCTGGAAAAAAACTCGGTGTACGGGAGTGCTTTGGAAGGCAGTTTTGGCAGTAACCTAGTCAATCTCAAGAAAGTTAAAATCAATGCAGATGTTGGCTTCAGGGTTTACCCAAGTAATCAAGCGGCCCCTGTGGTTGGAATCGGCATTGGAGGCATAAAGTTTTTTGGCAAGAAGGTGAATTTGGATTTCAGGGCTGCTGGAGGAGTGCCTTCAACAGGGGTTGGAGAGAAATTTGAAGGAGGGCTTGTTTTTATGAACTCGAGTGATGAATCCGCGCCTCGTAGAGGAGAGTTTTTTAATCACTATTCCATGAGAAAGGAGCAGGTAAGGTAGACTGATTTCGTTTTTGCGGGGGAAAGGATTTAAAGATTCGGGCGGGTAAACTGATTTGATTTTGACAATGTTTTTCGCTGACTTCCATATTCACTCAAAATATTCAAGAGCAGTCTCCAAAAACACTAATCTTCAAACTCTAAGCGAGAGTGCCAAGCTGAAGGGATTGAAAGTTCTTGGAACAGGTGATTTTACCCACCCCTTGTGGTTTGAGGAGTTGAAGACAAATCTTAAGCCTCTTGAAAACGGTTTGTTTGAGTTCAACGATATTTTTTTCATGCTCACAGTAGAAGTGAGCACGGTTTCTTATTTGAATGAAAAAGCAAGAAAGGTTCATCACGTTGTTCACGTTCCTTCTTTTGAAATCGCCGAGCAGTTGAACGATGTGTACTCGAAGCTGTCGAATCTTAAAAGCGACGGGAGGCCTACCTTCAATATGACTCCGGCTGAGTTTGTTGAAAGAACTTTTCAAGTTTCTAACGAGGCGGTGGTGATTCCAGCCCATATTTTCACTCCGTGGTTTTCTGTTTTCGGTAGCAGGAATGGCTTTGATTCTGTTGAGGAGTGTTATGAAGATCAAACGAAGAGGATTTTCGCGTTGGAGACTGGTTTGAGCGCCGATCCTGGAATGTGCTGGAGACTTGGAATTTTAGATAAATTTTCTTTTGTGAGCAACAGCGATTCTCACAGTGTTGGGAAGCTTGGCAGGGAGTGCAATGCTTTTGACTGTGAAGTTTCTTTCAAGGAAATTTTCAAAGCGGTTAGGGAGAAGGACAAGAAAAAGTTTTTGTTTACTGTCGAGTTTTTTCCTGAAGAGGGCAAGTATCATTTTGATGGGCACAGAAACTGTGCGTTTTCTTGCTCTCCTAAAGAGGCTTTGAAGCTTGGAAATAAATGTCCCGTGTGCGGCAAGCCTTTGGTTTTAGGGGTGGAGCATAGGGTTGAAGAGCTGGCTAACCGGCCGGAGGGTTTTGTTCCTAAAGACGCGATTCCTTTCAAGCACTTGGTTCCATTAAATGAAATAATAGCTCAGTCTCTTGGAAAGAACGTGAACACTGTTGGCGTCAAAAGAGAATTCCAGAAAATAACAGAAGGTTTGGGAAGTGAGCTTGAAATTCTTTTGAATGTCGAGTTGAAAAAGATAAAAGAAGTTGCTGGAGAAGGGATTGCTGAAGGCATTGAAAGAATGAGAAAGGAAAGGGTTTTCAAGAAGCCTGGCTTTGACGGGGTTTTCGGGGAGATCAGCGTATTGCCGAAACAGTCTAAATTAGCTTGATTTTTTGAATTTTTATTTAAGCGCGGAGTTTATTTTTTTATCCACCAGTAGATTGTAACAACCGCTTCTATTAAAACGCCGTAGGTTATGTTTAGAACATTCATAAATATGAACAAAAATATAAGGGCTGTTGCTATTAACCAAAATGTTATTGGCTCGAATCCTAAGATTTGGTTTTCATGCCCTCCGTACGCTGCCGGTGGCCTTCCCCCTCCTTGGTTTAGAACTGTTGTCTCTCCTGTTTCGGGGTCTACTCTTGCCGCGAACCCGCAGTTTTTGCAGTATACAACGCTGTTTACTTGGTCTACGCTTAAATCGCTTCCACATACGGGGCATTTAGGTAATTCTTCTTCTGGCATGAGTTATTTTAAAACGCAATCTGTTTAAAAAACTTTTTATTCTATTTTTATTTAATCGAAGTGTTTTAGATTTCTATTTTTTTGATTTTTTCTCTTTCGGCTTCCTGAATTTCAATGCTTTTGTTGAACTCGTATATTCCGGTTATTATTATGAAGAAGAAGGTTACTCCAACCACTTCTATAACATTGATATAATAAGATTTGTTTATTACGTTTAGAAATAATTGAAAAACGGTTATGAAGAAACCGGTTAGTATTAATGCTATTATTATGGTTCTTAAACCCCTGCTTTTCGTGTTATCCATGAATTTTCTTATCTTCTTCTTAAATTTATTACTTTCGATTTTTTAAAAACTTAAACCAAATGCTTTTTATTCGTTTTGAGTTAATGTTTTAATATGATTGACCCAAAGCTTGTTAATTTTGTTAATGATGAAATCAGAAGAGGGAGAAATAAGAGCGAGATTAATAATCTTCTCTTAGGTGCGGGCATGTCTGAGCAGGACGCTGAGGATTTTTGGAGCGAGTTTCTTCAAACCAACTCTGTTCCGCAGGGTTTTAATGTTGTAAAGCCAGCGATAATGCAGAAGCAACAGGAGATAAATATTCCCATCAAGGGTGGTTCAAGCATTCAACAGCCTGTTGAGCCCAAATCTCAAATGCAAGATCTTAAACAAGTTCAGGCTTCTGTTCAGTCGCAATCAAGTCAACAGAATGCGGTGAATTCAATTTCCAAGCCTTCAAATTCATTAAAGTTTTTGATAATTGGCGTTGTTTTGATAATAATCGCAGTGCTCGCTTTCACCGCTTTTGTAACTCCCGGTTTTTTAGTTAATCACTCTTCAAAAGTAGTTTCTAATAAAAACAATTTATTGAACAATTCTAGTTATAATGTTTCAACTAAAAACAATACTCTGTTGCTAAATAATTCTGGTCCTACTCTTAATGTTTCCAAAGAAAACGTGAGTTAGGTGACCTACTCGATTCCAAAAACATCTATCGGCCCAAATCCAAACGTGACTATTCAATATCCTTCAAATTGGATTGTAGACACTTCAATACTTCCGTTTTTAGCGAATGTAATTTTTTTATTCTCAAGGCTTTCCTAAAATAGGAGCTAATTGAAGTGTTGTTGTGAGTGTGCTTTCACTTCCTATTACATTGCTTGCAAAGTCGAACACCACGCTACAGTCAGAAATACAATCTACCATAGATTATTATTACCCGAATGCTACCGTTGGCAACCCTCAAAACCTTACAATCGGGGTTATCTTGCATATGAATAATACTAAATCAAACAACCTCTAAGTAATTCAGTTGTGGTTAGTGGAAGTAATCTGACTAGTAATTCAACGTCCACTCCTGGCTTGCATGGAAGCTCTGTGTTTGTGTTCATTCAAACCAATTCAAGCATAAATTTTCTTCAACACATTGCCATAGATAATTACTCTGCTTTCACTGCTTGTCTTTCAATCACTCCGCACATGATAAACTGTATAAATATTGGGTAAACTCAAAAAATTCACTCGATTATTATTTCTTCGATTTCTATCACCGCGTTTTTGTCGAATTGGCTTTTAGCGTCATCTAGCTTTTGCTTGCTTGAGGAAAACAATTCAACTAATTCTTGGTCCTCGTTTACGTTTTCTCCTGCTTTGACTTTTATTTTCATTCCTGCTTTCTTGTCCTCTGGAGCGCCCAAAAACCTGCAGATTTTTGATATTCCGGCGCTGCTTACGTGGATTACCCTTCCTTCTTTTTTTGATTTTATTGTGGTTGAAAACTCTCCGGGTTGGAGCTCGCTGCTTTCTGTTTTCCTGCCGTTTTGGGCTTCTATTATTTCCATGAATTTTTCATGGGCTTTGCCTGTGAATAACTGTTGTTTTGCAATGCGGTAACCATCTTCGAGGTTTATTCCTCTGACCATTTGAAGAATCCTCGCGCTCATGAGCAGGGATTTTTCAGATAGGGTGGAGTGAGTTTTATTTTCCATCTCTTCTAGGACTGTTTTGGCTTCAAGGAGCGGTCCGATGCTGTTGCTTACCGGATTTGAGCCATCTGTTATTATGACATCTAAGTTTAGGTTCATTTTCGCTCCAAGGATTCTGAAGTTTTTAGCTAGGTTTCTTGCTTCTTCTACTGTTTCAACTTTGCTTCCTTTTCCAGCTGGAATGTCGAGAAGGACGTGCGTGGCGCCTTCAGCTTTTTTCTTGGCTACTATGCTTGATAGAAGAAGACTTTCAGGGTCGAGCCTTAAAGGTCGTCTTATTCTTATCAGCTTGTCATCTGCTGTCGCGATGTTTATCGCTCCCCCCCATACTATGCACCCGTTTGTTTTTTCGACTATTTTTTTGATTTCTGTTGAGTTGAAGCTTACACTTGCCAGCACTTCCATACAGTCAGCAGTTCCTGAAGCGCTGCTTATGGCTCTGGTGGCTGTTTTTGGTATTTTCAATCCAAGAGAGGCGATTATCGGCACTATCATCATGCTTACCCTGTCTCCCGCTACTCCTCCAATGCCGTGCTCGCTTATAGCCATTCCGTTGAATTGAAGCTTGTCTCCCGAGTTGTAGATTGCGTTTGTGAGGCTTATTGTTTCTTCCATTGTCAGTCCGTTGCTGTAGATGGCGCTTATGAAAACTGACAGTTCAACATCAGAGAGCCTTTCCTGCACCAAGTCGCTTATTATGGAGTTTATTTCGTTTTCCGGTAGGATTTGTTTGTCCAGTTTTTTTTTGATGAAGTCAAGGCTTTGCGGTCTTGAAGTGGCTTGTATTTCAACATAATCCCCATTGTTTAAGTTTAGTTCAGCAGCGGTTTCAGAGAAGATTTCAACTTCTCCGTTCCAAACATGTGTTTTTGAGAATGTAACTATCGCGGTTACCTCTTTTCCTAGTCTTTTAACTTTGACTCTGTCCATCAGCTCGACGTCCAGTTGTTTTGCTTCCTGCTCGTTGATGGCTATCTCGTGCCTTCCGGCTTCGATGTCTATTATTCTTGCTTTGAATTGCATTGATTTAAATTTAAAAGAATTGGTTATTAAATTTTTCTTGTCAAAACATTGTTGATAGAAAAAGTTTTATTTCTTGTTGATAATTAAATTGGTGATTTTTTACTATGGCTGAGGATGAAATTGAAGATTTTTTAAGGCAGAGCATTCCAAAGATAGCCGTTATAGGAGCCGGCGGGTCCGGGTCTAATACTATAACCCATTTGACTGAAATGAAAATCGGAGTGGAAACAATAGCTGCTAACACCGACGCTCAGCATTTGCTTAGAACAAAGGCGAACAGGAAAATTATTTTAGGTAAGAAGAAAACAAAAGGGCTTGGAGCTGGCAGCAATCCGTCCATAGGGGAGGCGGCCGCTCAGGAGACTGAAAACGAGATTAGGGAGATGATTTCTGGTTTTGACCTGGTTTTTTTAACTGCTGGAATGGGTGGTGGAACCGGGACAGGAAGTCTTCCGGTTATAGCCAAGGCGATTAAGGAGGCTGGCGCGTTGTGCGTGGCTATTGTAACCACTCCCTTCAACGCTGAGGGCAAGAAGAGGATGGAGAACGCTCTTTCTGGTATTTTAAAACTTGAGGATAAAGTTGATACGCTGATAGTGGTTCCTAATGAGAGGTTGCTGGATTATGTTCCTGACTTGCCGTTGGCGGCTGCTTTCAAGATAGCGGACAGCGTTCTTTCAAACGCGGTTAAGGGGATTAGCGAGTTGATAATAAAGCCTGGTTTGGTCAACCTTGATTTTGCGGACGTCAGAACCGTTTTAGAGAAGGGAGGGAATGCGATGATTGGAATTGGGGAGATTTCAAACGATGAGACCAAGGACAGAGCAGTTAGAGCCGCGGAGAAAGCGCTTGAATCACCTCTTCTTGACTTGGACTTCAGCAACGTTTCAAGGGCTCTTGTAAACATCAGCGGGGGCCAGGATTTGACTTTGGGCGAGGCGCAGTCAGCGGTTTCTTTGATTGCTTCTAGAATAAACGGAGAGGCGCACTTGATTTGGGGTGCTACCATCGACGAGAGTTTTGAGAAGGGAGAGGTTAAAGTTTTGGCGGTTCTTACCGGCATAACTCAGATTGAAAAGCCTAAAAAAGATGAGAATAAGGAAGAACTTGAATTGGATTTTATTTGAAGTGATTGTTTTAAATGAATTTTGACTTGAATGGTTTTATACAGCAAAGCACCAGGGTTTTGAACATAACTCACAAGCCGAAGCAGGAGGAGTTTAAGAGGATGGCTTTGGTCACTGCTCTTGGAATCGCGGTTGTGGGCGTGATTGGTTTTACAATTTCAACCATCGCCACGTTGTTGAGATGAAATAAATCTTGAACTCCGAGTTAAGGGAAAAACTTAAAAAAACTTTTGAATCTTCAATCGATTTAGACTGTATTTTAATAATAAACACCGAGTCCAAAGATCCTAATTTCACTTATTTTTCAGGGCTTAAAGGTCCGTTTGAATACGATGTTTTGATAATCAAAAAAAACACCGCCGTGCTTTTGGCTTCCCCTCTTGAATATGAAAACGCTTTGATTCAAAAAAAAATTAAAGTGGTGAAGAGAGTTAAAAACTCGCGTTTTCTTGAGAAGAACGTTAAGTCTAAAAAAATCGGCTTGAACGCTTCTTTTCTTCCAATGGCTTTGTATTCTCAAATTAAAAAAAAATACAAGCCGAAGAAAATTGTTGATGTCAGCGAGGCGCTTGCCGAAGCAAGGGTTGTTAAAACGCCTTCTGAGTTGAAAAAAATAAGGAGGGCTGTTGGAATAACCAAAAAAGCCTTCAGGAAAATCCCCGATTTTTTCAAGAAGGGAGTGAGCGAAAAACAATTGGCGGGGGTTTTCGACGAGTTGCTGCTGAAATTCGGCTCTGAGGAAAACGCTTTCAAGACCATCGCCGCTTTCGGCAAGAATTCAGCTCTTCCGCACCATGAGCCTGGCGAGTCAAAGCTTAAAAAAGGGGATTTGATTTTAATCGACGCCGGTGCCAAATTCAATGGTTACTGCTCTGATTTGACTAGAACCTTTGTTTTCGGCGGGGATTCTGAAAGGAAAAATTTTAGGAAGTTATTTGACTGTGTTGAAGAGACTAGAATTTTGATTTTAAACTCCTTAAAACCAGAGGTGGATTTCAAGAAAATTAAAGAGTTGTTTGAGAAAGGCTTGAGAAAAAATGGTTTTAAGCCAATTCATGCTTTCGGTCATTCTGTCGGGACGGAGGTGCACGAGCCGGCGGTTGGAAAAATAAAAAAGGGGATGGTCGTCGCGGTTGAGCCTGGAGTTTATGTTGAAAGTTTTGGCGGGGTGAGGGTTGAAGATGATTTTTTGATAACCGAGAAAGGTCCTGTTGAATTGTAATGCTTTAAAATACAGTTTGCTTGTATAAGTGTTGGTTTTTGTTTAAAAGTCGCATCGCATTAAAATAACTATTCGTTTAATATATTTTACTGTTTTAAAATTAAACACGGTTTTAAAGGTGGCATTTAAAAAATGATTTTTACTTACAGAGTAACTGGCGGTCAGGAGTTGATAGTCGCAGACTTGCTTGAGAAGAAGATTTTGAAAAGCAAGATTCCAATACAGAGTATTATTCTATCCCCCAATCTTAAGGGTTACGTGATGATTGAGGGGGATGATTTCTCCATAAGGCAGGCTGCTAATGGAATCCCGCAGATAAAGGGGGTTTTGAGAAAGGAGATAAGCATTGAAGAACTCAGGTCTTTGATTGAAAGCAAGCCGCAGAAAGTGGATTTGCAGAAGGGCAGCATGGTTGAAATCACTTCAGGTCCTTTCAAGGGGGAGAAAGCGAAAATTATGAAGTTTGACAAGGATGACGTGGTTGTCGAACTGGTCGATGTGGCTGTTCCAATCCCAGTAACGATTAAAAGCGGTACGATTAAACTGATCTGAATAGGTGTTTGATAAATGAAAACTATTAATGTTATGGTTGAAGGAGGGAAGGCTTCGCTTGCCCCTCCGCTTGGGCCTGCTCTTGGACCTTTGGGTTTGGATTCCAATGCGGTTGTAAAGGCGATTAACGACAAGACAAAGGCTTTTTCAGGTATGCAAATACCTGTTAATGTTTTGATTGAAGGGAAAACTTTTGAAATTGAAGTTGGAACCCCGCCAACGGCTAGCTTGATTAAAAACGAGCTTGGCTTGAAAGAGCCTGTGAAAGAAGAAGCGGGGGTTAAGGGTAAGAAAATCATTGGCAATCTCACGATTCAGCAAGTTAAGAAGATAGCTGAAATGAAAAAAGATTCAATGCTTTCTAAAACTCTTGAAAGCTCTGAAAGGCAGGTTATTGGAACCTGTGTTAGTCTTGGAGTTACGATTGAGGGAAAATCAGCAAAGGAGTTCATGAGGGATTTGAAGGAGGGAAAGGCCAGTCTTGGATGACTTAAAAGCTAATGTTTATTAATTTTAACTTTTAAATTTAACTCAATGGAAAAGCAGTACAAAAATATTCTAACGCCAGAAGAGTCAGAGCAGTTGAAAAAGGATATTTCAAAGAATTTGTTTAAAGTGGATAAAACCATCCTTATTTCAGATTTAAGTAAAAAATATAATATTCACCCTAATAAATTGATTCAGTACATAAAAGGGGTTAGCTACTCTATTGAAGAGGATAAGAAAGAGCAGGCTTCTGAAAAAAATTTTTGGGAAAAAAGAAAAAAATTATAATCGCGCGGTTTGATGAAAATTAGCATTTCCAAGATTTTTTTCAGTGTTTTGTTTTAGAGCCAGAAGTCTGTTTTTGTCAGGAATTTCTCTATTTCCCTTTCTTTTTTTTCAGTTATTTTAGCCTTTGAAATGTTTTTTCTAAGGAACGAGCCTACCCCGCTTGTTTTTAGTTGTTTTTTAATCAAGTCTACCGCTTTTTCAGTTTTTCTTTCTTCAAATATCACTATTTTGTCTTCTTCAACGTATTTTCTGAATGGCTTGTGTTTTGAAATGAATTTTTTGACTTCCTTCCACTTTCCTGCTGGAGGCCCGGTTATTTTTCTGAAGTTTTTTGTTTGAAGCTCGTTTAGAATGAACACCATAAAAGCGCTTTCTTCGTCGTAGAAGCTGTCCGAGTCTAATATTTGAAAGTCTTTTTCAAGCTGGTTTTTGAGGAATTTTTCAGTTTTTTTCAGTTGGGGGTGCAGAATGTCTTCAACAACGTCGGGTTTTTTGAATTTTATTGTCACGGTGTTAAGGCTTGCTTTTGGTTTTTTTCCGTTTTCGGTTTTTTCGAAGAATTTAAGCGAGGGTTTTTCAAGAAACGCGTTCGCAAGCGTTATTAATTTGTAAAGGCTTGTTTCGCTTACTGAGGCTCCGGCGTTTCTGTTGAAGTCTATGGCGTCAACCAATATGAAGGGGGGTTTGAATTTTCTTACTGCCTCTTCTTTTTGATAGTGTCTTTCAAGGTCTATCACTACCGGGGGGCTCCAATCTTTGGCGTTTTCCAGCAGGTTTTCAAGGCTTCTGTAATTTAGTATAAGCTGTTCGCACACAAGCCCTGAAAAACCTCCAACTTCTGATTCGGCTCCGTAAATTCCAGCTGTTTTTAGGAGTTTTTTCATTATTTTTACGTCTCTTCTTTGTTTGGCTGTGAGTTTTTCCTGAAGGTATTTCATGTGAAGAGGGGTTCTGTCTACGGCGCTTTTGATTTTCTCTCCTTTTACCACTTCAAAGCAGGGTATCACCTCCACTTCAAACCCTTCCATTTTGCTTTTAAAGTAGGGGTGTTCAGCGTAGTGCATCACCCATTTTCCTTTTGGAAGGGCTTTTCTTGTTTTTTCAACTATTTCGTCAAGCTCATTGCTTTTTTTGAAAATCGCAAATAAGTCTAAATCCCTATCCCCTTTTAAACCGGTGTCTCTTGCCGAGCTTCCAACTAGAAGCACTTCCGCTTCAACCCTTTTTTGAATGTAGTCTATTATGCTTTTGGCTATTCTCTCCTGCTCTTTTTTCTCCTTTTCGTCAGGGTTTATTTTTCTTCCTATTTTTTCGAATATTTCTTCGATTTCCATTTTAATGCATTCAATAAGGCAAACGCTTATTAAATCGTTTCCTTTTGCGTTGTTTTTTTTACCGCGCTAAACTGTTTTGATTATTTAATTATTTGATTGAGTTTTCAAGCTTGGTTAAAATCAAGAGATAAATATTTAAATGATTGCGTGGCTAATCTAAATCACTTATTAAAACCTATGAATTAAAAACGAGGTGTTTTAAAAAAATGAAAGCATTTGTAAAGTTTGAGGTCTCTCCAGAGACTGAATCGAAGATTTTGGAGGTTATTGAAAGCGCTACCGCCGCCAAGGGAGTCAGGAAGGGGATGAATGAGACTACAAAGGCAATTGAGAGGGGAGTGGCCAAGCTTGTGGTTATGGCTGAGAATGTGGAGCCCGAGGAGATTCTGGTTCACGTTCCGGTTCTTTGCGAAGAGAAGGTTATTCCGTATGCTTATGTTAAGGACAAGCTAGCGCTTGGAAAAGCGGCGGGTTTGACAGTTCCCACTTCTTCAATAGCCATTGTTGACGCCGGGATTAAAGCAAATCTTCTTAAAGAAGTGGTAAGCGGCCTTCCAACGGCTGAAAAAACTGTTGAAAAACAGGAGAAAAAGCCTGAGCCGGTTAAGGAGAAAAAACCGAAGAAAGAGGAGAAGAAGAAAGAACCGGTTAAGGAGGAGAAAGCCCGGGGAGAGCAAAAAGAGTAAATTAAAGTGGTTGTAAATGGATGAAGGTTTTTTGGCTGAAATCGTGGATATTATTGGCAGGACCGGAGTGTTCGGAGAGGTTAACCAGGTAATGTGCAGGGTTCTTGAAGGCAAGGATAAGGGCAGGGTTATAAGAAGAAATGTCAGAGGTCCTATTAGGAAGGGGGATTTGATTCTTCTTCTTGAAACAGAGCGTGAGGCCAAGCCGTTGAGATCAAAGAAAAGATGATTGTGAAATGGAATGCAGTTTTTGTGGAGTGGAAGTAACGCCTGGGAAAGGTTTGAAATTTTTTAAGAAGGACGGTTCAGTGCTTGTTTTCTGCAGCAGGAAGTGCGAAAGAAACTTTGAAATGGGCAGGAAGCCTTCAAAGTTCAAATGGACGAGGAGTAAATGAAAGATTTCAATGTCAAGAAAGTGCAGGAGAAGTGGAGCAAGCTTTGGGTTGAAAATAATACTTATTCTTTTAAAAATGATGGAAGGTCTGTTTTTTCAATTGATTCTCCGCCTCCGTTCACTTCAGGCGACTTGCATTTCGGGCATGTTTTAAGCTATTCTTTGTTTGACTTCGCGGCCAGATTTAAAAGGATGAATGGGTTTGATGTTTTTTTCCCACAGGGTTGGGATTGTCAGGGGTTTCCCACTGAGTTGACTGTTGAAAAAAAGTTCGGCAGACTGCCTAAGAAGGAGTTTAAGGAGAAGTGCATTCAAACGACTCTTGAGAATATCAAGAGAATGAAGAGTCAGATGCAGTTCATGGGGTTTTCTTCAGATTCGACGCTTGAATATAAGACTATTGATGATGATTATCATAGGAAGGTTCAACTCTCTGTTTTGAAGATGTTTGACATGGGTTTGGTTTACAAAGCCGAGCACCCAGTCTTGTTCTGCACCAACTGTAAGAGCGCTATAGCTAAGGCTGAAACTGAAGTGGTTGAGAGAAATTCAAAGCTTTTTTATTTAAAGTTTAATGTTGAGGGGGAGGTTTTGTTGGTTGCCACTTCCAGGCCAGAGCTTTTACATGCTTGCGTGGCTGTTTTTGTCAATCCAACTGATGAGAGGTATAAGAAGTTTGTTTCAAAAAAGGCGTTGACTCCTTTAGGGGTTGAAGTTCCGGTTATAGCTGATGTTGACGCCGACTCCGCTTTTGGAAGCGGGGCGGTTATGGTCTGTACTTTCGGGGACGAGTCCGACGTGGCTTGGGTTTACAGGCACAAGCTTCCTGTCATCAAGGCTTTGACCGAAAAAGGGCTTCTTTCAAACGCCGGAAAGTATGATGGGCTCAACATAACCCAAGCAAGGGAAAAGGTAATAGAAGATTTGACTGAAAAGGACCTTGTGGAAAGGGTTGAAGAGATAACTCAGAACGTGAAAGTGCATGACAGGTGCGGAAGGGTGGTGGAATTGATTTCAACTCTTCAATGGTTCATTAAAATTAAGGAGTTTAAAAAACAGGTTGAAGGCTGGGCGAGGGAGATAAGATGGTATCCCGAGTTTACTCTTCAATACTTGTTGGATTGGAATAATTTTGTAGATTATGATTGGGTGATTTCAAGGCAGAGGGTTTACGGCACTCCAATTCCCTTTTGGGTTTGCGAGAAGTGCGGGGCTTTTAAACCTGTCAAGGCAGAAGATTTGCCAGTGGATGAGAATTCAAAGCCGCCTGATAAGTGCGAGTGCGGGTGGAATTTCAAACTCGAGGAGAGCGTTTTGGATGTGTGGGTGGATTCAAGCGTGAGCGCTCTTATCATTTCAGGCTGGCCTGATGACAAAAAGCTTTTCGAAAAGGTTTACCCCTGCACGCTTAGACCTCAGGGTACAGAGATTATAAGAACTTGGGGTTTTTACTCGATATTAAGGTGTGGAGTGCTTACCGGGAAAACTCCTTTTTCCGATATTATAATAAACGGGACTGTTTTAGGTTCTGACGGAAAGAAGATGAGCAAGAGCACCAAGAATTATGAGGATCCTGAAAAGATTTTCAATGTTTATTCAGCCGATGCCATACGGCAGTGGGCTGCTTTGAGCGGAATCCTCGCAAAGGACAGGCCTTTCAATTACAAGGACCTTGATTACGGCGAGAGTTTTCTTAAAAAATTGTGGAACGCGTTTAAGTTCGTGGAAAACGCTGAAAAGAAAGCCAAGGAGTCCGATGATTACACTTTGACGGACAGATGGGTTTTAAGCAGACTTAACAAGTTGGTTAAAAAAACCACTGTTGATTTTAACAATTATGATTTTTATTCTGTTATAACCGGGGTTCAAAGCTTTTTCTGGCACGAATTCTGCGATTTATATTTGGAGGATGTGAAGTGGCGGGTTTACTCCGGAAGCGGGGGTGCCGCGGTTAAAACGCTTAAGATTGTTTTGCTGAATTCTTTGAAGCTTCTAGCTCCCTTCATTCCTTACACCGCCGAGGAGGTTTACTCGAATTTTGAAACTTCTTCAATTCACCTTTCAGAGTGGCCTGTTTCAAGGGAAGAGTTTATAAATGATGAAGTGGAGAATATTGTAAACGTTTTTCATGAAATCGTTTCAAGGGTTAGGAAGTTCAAGTCAGAAAACAGCCTTCCTTTGGGCGGAGACATTCAATTCGCTGAAATAACTGTTTCAGAGGAATTGCTGAAGCCTTTATCAGAGGTTTCGGAAGATTTGAAGGGCGTTTGCAGGATAAAAGTTTTAAGCCTTAAAGGCGGGAAAGAGTTTAAAGTTGATTGTCAAAGCGTGATGTAAATTATGGCGAGAATGCACACTGGAAAAAAAGGAAAGAGTTCAAGCAAAAAACCATCGTATGACTTCGCTCCTTCATGGGTGAGCATTTCAAAAGAGGAGGTTGAGGGTGTTATCGTAAAGCTCGTTAAGGAGGGGAAGGGAGAGAGCGAAGTTGGAATGATTTTAAGAGATCAGTATGGCATTCCAAGCGTCAAGAGGGTGACGGGCAAGAAGCTTGGAACAATACTTAAGGAGAAGAAAATTGAAGGCAATTACCCTTCTGATTTGATTCAATTGATTAAGAGAGCGGTTAGATTGAGAAACCATCTCAAGAACAACAAGAAGGATCTTTCGAACACTAACTCTTTGAAGAGGGTGGAGTCTAAGATTTTAAGGTCTGTTAAATATTATAGGGGGAGGAAGCTTCCTGCTGATTGGAAGTACGAGCCTGAAAAGGCGGCTTTGCTGGTGAAGTGAAAATATGGCAAAATTAGTGGATAGTTGGAAGCTTAAAACATGGTATTCTATAGTGGCTCCAAAATTTTTCAAGGAGGTTGAGCTTTCTAAAACCCCCACCACTGACGAGAGTCACCTTAAAAACAGGATTATTATTCTTCCTTTGAAAGAAATTACAAAGGATATAAGCCATTCTTTCATCAACGTTAAGTTAAGAGTTGAAGAGATTAAAGGAAGCAAGGCTTTCACCAAGTTCATTGGTCATTCAATTTCAAGCGATTACCTTTCCACTTTAGTTAGAAGAGGGAGGGATGCGCTTAGAGTAGTGGTTGAAGCAAAGTCAAAGGATGGAGTGGAGTTTACGGTCAAAGTGATAATTGTAACCTCTGTAAAGGGAAGCGGCAGGCAGAAGACGAGCATCAGAAACAAAGCGGTTTCGCTTTTGAAAGAGAGGATTCCTAAGGAGGATTTCAACACTTTCATTTCCAATGTTTTCAACGGCAGCGTTTCTAATGACTTGAGCTCGTCCCTTAAAAAAGTACTTCCCGTAAGAAGAGTGGATGTTTATAAAACCGCTTTGAAGGAGGTTTTCGATGTGGAAAGCGTTGAAGAAGCCAAGAGCATGGACTCCGCTTCAAGCGAGGAGAAAGTCCAGCTCAAGAAAGAGGAGACAATTCAGATCTGATTTTTATAAAATAAGTTTTTTCTCATTTTTGCCGTTTAATGCCCTTAAATTAAATTTTTATAGCTTAAGCTGGGAAGTTAAAAAAATTATTAAATCAAACTTTTTTTTGTTTGAGTTTATTTTTTCTTTACGGCTTTAACAGCTTGCTGTATCAATTTTCTGTGATGCTCTGAAATTTCCGATTCTTCAACCGGAAAGATTACCTTTCCAGATTGGTATATCATGAGCGCTATTATCGCGATTCCAATCCAGAACAGAAACATGGCTATAGGCTGAAGCAAAGCTCCTATAATATCTTCTGACAGGAATGCTGCGGGCGCTCCCATGCTCCAGCCGAACAAAGCAGGAATTTGGCTTGGAGAGCCTAGAACATAGTTGATTTTATTGGCTTGAACAAAAATATTGTATGTCGCCTGCCCTACCATTAAGATTGATGCGAATAAAAAGAAAGCTCCTATCAATTTAAGCAAGTGCAAGTTTCTGTTTCCAACTTTAAGCCAAAAAACTCTTTCCAAGTTAAAATCACCTTTAGATTTTAATATCTGGCATCATTTAAAAATCTATCCCTGAGCTTGAAATTGTTAAACTTAACTGTAAAAAAAATGGCTTTTTTATTTTTACGCTGGAAACGCTGGAAACGAGGGGTGGAAAGATTTATAAATTCTGTTTGTGCTTTAATTTTAAGTTTTTTGAAAAAAAGGTGGGTTTGTGAAATGAAGAAGATTGTTAGTGTGGAAGATTTGCCAGGTGTTGGTGAGACTATTGCTGAGAAGCTTAAGGCTGCGGGTTATGATACTATTGAGATTGTAGCGGTTAGCCTTCCGTCTGAGTTGAGTGAGGTGGCTGGTATTGGAGAGGGTACTTCTGTTAAGATTATTAATGCTGCTAGAGAGGTTCTTGAGATGGGTTTTGAGACAGGGGATAAGATTTTGGAGAGAAGAAAGGAGATTGAGAAGATCAGCACTGGTTCTAAGGCCTTGGACGAGTTGCTCGGCGGGGGGGTGGAGACTCAGGCAATTACGGAGTGTTATGGCAAGTTCGGTTCTGGAAAGACTCAGATTGGTTTTGAGCTGTGCGTTAACGTGCAGCTTCCGAAAGAGCAGGGGGGTTTGAACGGTGGGGCTGTTTTTATTGACACGGAGTCAACCTTCAGGCCTGACAGGATACTTCAGATAGCCAAGGCGAGGGGTTTGGACCCTGAGCTGGCTTTGAAGAACATTAACGCTGCAAAAGCCTGGAATTCAGAGCATCAGGCCATGCTTTTGAAAAAGGCGGAGGAGATGATTAAGGCGGGTGGTATTAAACTTGTGGTGGTTGATTCTTTGACTTCGGCTTTTAGGAATGATTATTCTGGAAGAGGAGAGCTTGCTGAGAGACAGCAGAAGTTGAATAAGCATATGCATCATTTGCAGAAGATAGCGGATGTTTACAACGTGGCTGTTTATGTTACAAATCAGGTTATGGACAGGCCTGACGTTCTTTTCGGGGACCCTACTGTCGCGATTGGGGGGAACATTCTTGCCCACCAGAGCACTTACAGGATTTATTTGAGGAGAAGCAAGGAGGACAGGAGGATTGCGAAGCTGGTGGACTCTCCAAGTCTTCCTGACAACGAGTGCGTTTTCAGCGTTAGAACCGAGGGTATTGGGGACGTGGAGGATTAGCAACAAAATTGATAATAACATTCGTTTTATAAATTAATGGGGAGAGTATGACTGATGAGATATTTTTTGTTGCTGACAAGCTAAAAATAATTAACAATGATGTTCTAAAGACAAACGTTATCAAGCCAAATAGCATAGATTTGATAGTAACTTCTCCTCCATACAACCTTGACATAAAATACAATTCGCATAACGATAAGCTTGGTTACCCGGATTATTTGGAATTCAGCAGAAAGTGGCTTACAAGATGTTTTGAATGGCTCAAAGAAGATGGAAGGTTCTGTTTAAACATACCTCTGGATAAGAACAAAGATGGTCAGCAGAGCGTCGGTGCAGATCTAACAATAATAGCCAAACAAGTGGGTTTCAAATATCACTCTACTATAATATGGAATGAGGGTAATATATCAAGAAGAACCGCTTGGGGATCTTTTGCGAGTGCTTCTGCACCTTATATAATAGCGCCTGTTGAACTTATCGTAATATTATACAAAAAAGATTGGAAAAAAATAAGTGGAAGTAGAAAATCAGACATTAGTCCAGAGGAGTTTATGCAATGGACCAATGGAATTTGGACATTTAAGGGAGAAAGCAAGAAAAAAATTGGTCACCCCGCGCCGTTTCCGCTTGAATTGCCTACGAGATGTATTAAATTATTCAGTTTTGTTGGGGATACTGTCTTAGATCCATTTATGGGAAGCGGAACAACACTTATTTCTTCTTACAAAAATAATAGAAAGAGTGTTGGAGTGGAGTTTGATCTAGATTACTGCAGATTGGCAAAGACAAGACTGGATAAAGAAGCTCATATATTTGAGAAAGAATTAATAGCCATTGTAGGATGAAAATACTAATGGATAAAGAAGATGAAAGTCAATCCGACTTGATAATGGAATATTTTAAGAAGCATCCTAGGCGTAACATAAAACACCCCGAGATTGTTGATTGGGCAGTTGAAACATATAAAAAAAGAACTGGAAGAGTATTTAGAGATCCTGATAGAGCTATAAGAAAATTAGCACAGGAAGGGTATCTCATAAAAGTTGCTAAAGGCGTTTATAAGGTGTTGAATTGCAAGTAGATCACATAAAACCCAAAGATCTTGGAGGCACAAATTCTATTGATAATGGAGAAACTCTATGCGCTCAGCACAATTTTCAAAAGAAGAATTACAAGCAAAC
>CAYMAH010000047.1:0-13555 GCA_964388435.1 Microcaldota archaeon
AAGCGAGATCAAAACCATTCCAGAGTTGAAGTCAATGGTCAACCCCTCTGATGAGAACATTATTTCAGTGAGAACTAACCTTCAAGCTGAAACAGATGAGGATTTCGCCAGAAAAGCATTCGATTTCGTGAGAAAAATTGAACTCGCAGAACTCGATTCAGACGTTTCATTCTGGCTTTCCCCCAAGGAGATTCTTGAAGTGAACGCTTCAGACTCGTTCGACAAAGCGATTTTTTTATGCTCCCTTCTGAAAAGCAGAGGTTTGAAAGCGAAAATAAGAGTGCTCGAGTTTTCAGATAGTTCAAGAAGGCCAATAGTAATATTTGAATTGAATGAGAAAACTTTCACAGCCGAGCCAACCGAAGGGATTCTTGAGGAGAAAACCCCCGATGATTTTTCAAAAAACCTAAAAATAGGTGATTCCGTCTTCGTTAAAGCCCTTTTCGACTTCGACGACAAGGATTACGAGGATTTTCAGCAATAAGAATTTAAATTTTGCCTAGCATAATTTAAATCATTAATAAAATAAGGTTATTTTTCTAATGAAAGAAGAACTCACCAAATATGAAGTTGCAAGGATAATAGGAGCTAGAGCGCTTCAACTATCCCAAGGCGCGCCTCCGTTGATAGAAGTCAAAGAGCCGTCCCCTCTTGAAATAGCCGAGTTGGAGTTCAAGAAAAACGTCATCCCTCTCCACGTGGTCAGGTAGGCTTAACGATGTTGCTTATTTTTTTAATCTCTTCAATTTCAATATTCCTGGCGTTTTTAAGAAAAACAAGGTCTGAATTTATTTTGAAACCCTCTCTCTTCAAAACCTTTCCAATATTCTGATTCTTATGCTGAAAAATCAAATTCACTACCTTCCAATCCAAATCAGTGCTTAAAACGGGCTTCCTGTTTTTTTCCAATTCGACAACCGCTGAAAAAATCTTGGGTTTGGGATTGAAAAACTCTCCGGGCAGCACTTTCAAAACCTTGCAATCCCCAACGTTTTGAACATTAACACTCAACTTCGAGTAATCTTTGCTTTCTGGTCTTGCAGTCATTCTCTTGGCAAGCTCTTTCTGAACGGTGAAAACAGCTCTTTTAGTGTTTGAATTCAGAAATTTGATTACTATCTGAGAAGAAACATTGTAAGGAAGGTTTCCAACAATAAAATCATAATCATTAAAATTCTCTTCCAAAGCGTCTCCCACGATCACTTTAACTCCTTTCACATCAATGCTTTCAGCAAGTTTCTTGCTAAGTTCAATAGTCGTTACTTTCCCTTTATCAACAAGATACCTTGTCAACTCTCCATGTCCGCCGCCTATTTCTAGGATTTTCCCTTTTACAAGATCTGCGATTAATTTTAGTGTTTGTTCATCTTTTAGAAAAACTTGATTTGTCCTCACGTCAAAAACCGTTTGGATATTTTTTCAAGAAATCCTTTATTATACCGATTGAGTAAGGTTCAACAAACATTTTAAGGGCTTCCTTAGGGTAAACCCAAACAAAACTTTCAGCCTCATCATTCAACTTCACTTTTTTGGATTTGGTCTTGCACGCAAAGTTAAAAAATAAAAAATGTCTTTTCTTCCAAAAGTTTTTGTCGTAGATGAATTCTTGAAAATTTATGAATCTTATATCAAAAATTTTCAATCCAGTCTCTTCCATAACCTCCCTTTCCACCGTGTCAATCATACGCTCCCCTAACTCTATATGACCTCCTGGCAGAACGTACATATTTTTCCACTTATGAGACTTTGTAAGGAACATTCTTCCCTCGGTATTTAAAATCAGCACTCCGACAGTAGGTTCTGGGAAAACCTGCTTCATTTACAATTCCTCTTTTTTGAATTTCTCATCCTGAACTTTGTCGAGCTTTCTTAAAAGTTTTGTGAGCTCGGCGGTGTGCTCCTTCTCATCGTTCATGATGTGAGTCAAAACTTCCTTCAGTTCCTCATTCTTGCTTTCATCAATGTGAGCCTGGTATTGAATGATAGCGTCCTGCTCTCCCATGATATCGGACCTTATCTTCTCAGCGTCTTTTTTTGTTGCGTTCAAATCGTAAACCATGTTTTTAATTAAAACAACACTTATTTTTAAACCTTCTTTTACAATTTAATATCTTGAAATGATGATTTTTGGAACTGCTGGAAAGCCGTTGCAGTGCAAAGACGAATCAAGCCTTGAAGCGGTTGAATGCGTTAAAAAACTGAACCTAGATGCTATGGAACTCGAGTTTGTGCACGGGTGTAAAATGAAGCCTGAAAACGCAAAGCTTATTGGAATCAAAGCAAAAGATTTCAACATAAAATTAAGCGCCCACGCTTCTTATTACCTAAATTTAATATCGCCCAAAAAAGAAATAGTCGAGAAGAGCATTAAGGAATTAATCACCACTGGCAGGGTTTTAACGGCGGCCAAAGCAGAAAGGCTCGTCCTTCACTCGGGATTCTACCTTGAAATGTCCAAAGAAAACGCTTACAATGAAATGAAAAAAATATTCCTCAAGCTCATAGAAATTTTTAAAAGCGAAAACCTGACTGCGATTTTATCGCCCGAGCTGACTGGAAAGCCCACTCAGTTTGGCTCTCTGGAAGAATTGTACTCTCTATCTGAAGAGATTGGATATGAAGATTTTAAGCCAACGATAGATTTCGCGCACTACCACGCAAGGGAAAACGGAAAGATAAAAACAAAAGAAGATTACTCGAAAATCTTTGAGCTGGTGGAGAAAAAAGTGGGAAAGAAAGGCCTTCAAACACTCCACTGCCACATGTCGAGCATTCATTTCACGGAAAAAGGAGAGAGAAACCACTTGACTATGGACCATGACGTTCCGCCGTTCAAGCTGCTTGCGCAAGCCTTGAAAGAATTTAATTGCAGTGGAACGATAATATGCGAGTCCCCAAACATTGAACAAGACGCGTTGTACATGAAAAAAACTTACGAAAGAGTGTCTAATTAATCACACTTCCGCCAAAAAAGCTTAAAAAACCAAAACGCAAAGTATTGGCAACTGGTTTAAGGCAGTGAAGATCGCGGTCTTATTTAATGCGACTACTACAACCTCAAACCAGTTTCCTTACTTTAAAATTCTGTATTTAAAATCGAAGGTTTTGTGAAATTTCACCCATCGAAAACGTTAAAAACATACTTTAATTAAAAATTAACTGGTGATATTTTACTATGCCAAAGGAAATAGATGAGATGAACTCTCAGGAAGCTTACTTAGAAGGAAGGCTTTTGGGTTTAAACGAACTTATCTCAATACTAAAAGACGCGATGCAAAGCGACAAAATTGACCAGAGCATTCTAGTCAAATCGATAGTACTTCACATTTCAAACGAAATGAGTTCCATATTAAATGAGCTGAAAGAAGAGCACGGTGAGCACCCCATCATTCAGAAAGCTGAAAAGCAGACTGAAAAAATGAACAGTGAAGCCGAAGCAACGGACGGAGTCAAAGACGAAAAAGCGGTTGAAACACTAAAAAAGAACGTCAACGTGGCAGATGACTTGATGAAAAACCTGCTTTCGCTTAAAGAAAACCAAGAGTGATTAGAAAAAATGCAGGTAACGCCGGGAGAGCAGCTAGCTTTTGAAGAAGAATTCATAGGGGGCAGGGGAACCTTCACAGAAAACGGCATTATTTACTCCTCAATCAAAGGAGAAAAAATCGAAGATCCAAAGACGAGAATGGTTTTAGTCAAAGGCAACGAGTTTGAGCTGGTCAAGCCAGGGGACGTGGTGGTGGGGATGGTAAGTTCAATCTCCAAACAAGTTGCTTCAATAGAAAGCATCACCCCTGAAGACAGTTTCAAGTCATACCCCTCAATCAAAACCTTCCTAAGAATATCAGAACTATCAAACTCATACGCTGAAAGCATGAGAAGTTTCATAACAATAGGCGACATAATAAAAGCTAGAATAATAGAAGTCAAAACCCTTGGAATTTACCTGACAATCAAACAACCTGAACTCGGAGTAGTCAGAACATACTGCACGAACTGCAAGTCAGAATTAACACTAAGAGGAAGGCTTTTGGTATGCTCAGAGTGCGGGGCAAAACAGCAGAGAAAAATGGCTTTGCCTTCAAATAATATTAACGCGCCGCAGTAGCTCAGTCCGGGAGAGCGTTCGGCTGAAGACCGATGTGTCGCTGGTTCAAATCCGGCCTGCGGCATTTAAATTCTTCAAAAGGTTAAAAAAAATGATAAGAGTTGTTGTGCTAGGTTCAAGTGCCAGCATGCCATCAAAAGACGAGTTTCCCTCATGTGTGGGAATCAAACATGGAGGCGTTTACTTGTTAGACGCGTGCGAAGGACTGCAAAAACAATTAATGAAATTCAAGCTAAGCTACTTTCAAGTGAAAGCGGTTTTTATAACACACCTCCACTCCGATCACTTTCTAGGGCTTTTCGGTCTGATTCAATCCCTAAACATGAGCGGAAGAAAAGAAACCCTTCTAATCTACGGGCCGAAAGGAATCAAACACCTCCTTACATCCATTCTCATACTCAAACCTCTTCAGTCAAACTTCCCGGTTGAAATAATAGAAGTAAGCCAAAACAAAAAACCGTTCTACTCAAACGAGCTCTTTACAGTCAAAGCATTCAAAACCCTCCACAACACAGAAGCTTTTGGCTATGTTCTTGAAACCCACCCTTACAGGCGCTTTGACATGCAGAAAGTGGAAAAGCTTAAAATACCAAGAAAATATCTTTCAGAAATACAGGAAAAAGGCTTCGCGGTGGTGGAAAAGAAAAAAATAACCTACAAAAATCTATCCTATCTAGCCAAGGGAAAAAAAATAACATTCACGGGCGACACCAAGCAGTTTGCTGGGATAGCGTCAAAAGCTAAAAACTCGGACTTGCTGATCCACGACTCGACTTTCTCAGAAACTGAAAGAAAAACAGCCAGGGAAAAATTTCACTCAACCGCAACCGAAGCCGCGTTGAATGCCAAGAAAAGCAACTCCAAAAAACTCATGCTCACCCACTTCAGCAACAGGTACGATGACTTAAACAAATTGCTTGAAGAAGCCAAAAAAATATTTCCAAACACGGTTCTAGCAAGAGAAGGAGAGGAGATACTTATATGAACAAAGAATTAATTCTATACGCCGTTATAGTAATCGTTGTCGCTTCAATCGCATTCCTAGCGTTTTCAAATTCAAGTAAATTCCAATTAATATACGGAATACCGGTCTACAGCAACGGGAATCCATTGACAATTGGAAAAAACGCTCTCAACAATTCAATAATACTTCAAGAACGACTTTACTCCGGAAACGATTCAAGAAACAGCGTGGTTGCAATAGCTTCAGCTCAAATAGCAGTTGCAAATAAAATATTCAACCACTCCACTTCAGTGTACGGAGTGGTGGGAAATCAAACCATCGGATGCAATTCCAACAATTCAAACTGCGGCTACCCTCAAATCGTCGTCGAAGTCGGGAATTGTAACTGCGTTCAAATATTCCCCAAACAAATAATATTCAACGGAAACTCCTCCTTCCTAGAGTCAAACGCCGTCAACTTCGGAAATCTTATTGCGGACATATACCAAAATGGTTAATACCTATAATTAAATCAGATTTTCAAAAGCGCTATGTTAGCCAAAATCACAATTATAGCCAACTCAAGAAAAACAAGCTTTAGAAGATTGAAACCATTAAAGTAAAAATCTACAATCGTGATAATGCTCATTAAAAAAAGGATTGACAGCATGCTTTTCCTGTTTATTCCAATTATTTTTTCGCTTATTTTCTTTTCTATCCTTCTTTTCCACTCAAACATTTTTCATTCACTCTGGCTTTGTGGTTATTGCCTTCTCCTCTTCAGGTGTGCAGAAGCTCTTGAAGGGAATTTTAATATTTTCAAGAATCAGAATTCCCTCTCCCGTACCCGCGGTCATGAGTTTTGCCGAATCGCCTTCCGACAATTTCAATGCTTTTGAAATCTCATCAATGTTGGCCGGATCCTGCCTTAGCAACAATTTAATGGAAGTGTTCGCCAGAACCGCGCTTCCAGCGTCACTTCCCGTCAAATCTCCTAGCTCCTGCGTTATGATTTGAAAGGAAGTGTTGTACTTCCTTGCTGTTTTTGTGAACACTAAAATATAGTCTGAAATGTTTTTAGCCTTTAAAAGCCTCCAACCTTCATCAACCACTATCGCTTTTCTTTCAATTCCCTCTCTCATCTTGTTTGAAAGAAAATCAAGAATTATAAACATGGCGGGGCTGGTGGCAATGTTGATTTTATCCATGAAGTAGGAAATGTCAAACACGATGAACTTCGAGTTGATGTTGACCTTCGTTTGAGTGGAGAAGCATTTAAGCGAGTCTCTAATATAAGGCTTGATAAGCTGCTTTAGGATTAAAACCTCTTTTTGAATTTGCTTGTTCTTGGATTTTTTTTCAAGAAGCTGGTAAATCTCCTTGAAGGTTGGAGATATATTTCCGGCGCTTCCATACGCCTCGTAAACTTCGTACAAAACCTCCTCGATTATCGACTTTTGAATTGGAGTGAGCTCTCCCGCGATAATGCCGAAAAGCGTTTGAAGTCCTTCAATCTTCTCGTTCAAACTCATTTTGTTCAAGTCAAAAGGGTTAATAGCGTTTTTACTTGAAGGAGAAAAATCAACCACCTGGGCGTTTTCAATCATCCCCGCCATTTTCCTGTACTCGCCCTGCGGGTCTATGACGAAAATAGAAGTGTTATTCTTGTTAAGCCTGAGCAGGATTGATTTCACTGAAAAGCTCTTCCCGCTCCCACTTCCCCCAAGAATAAGGGCGTTGCTGTTTTGAAGCGAGAACAAGTCAACTATCAAAGGAAGATTTGTAAAATTATTCAATCCAACAACCACTCCCTTTTCAGAAACTTGAAGGTTGGAACTTGTGAACAGGTAAGTGGCTGCAAGAGCGCTGCTTGTCATGTTCCTCGTTATTTTAAGCCTGTCTTCAGCGAGCGGTATTATCGAAGGGATTGAATCATGCATTTCCATGTCCATCACCTTGTATAAAAGTGATAATTCTCCAAGAGTGGCGCTGATTTTTTCAGTCAACTCATTGAGCTTTTCAATGCTGTTAGACCTGATGTTGATGTAAAAGCTGAAGTCAAACAGCTTCTCCTCCCCAGTCTGAAGAAAACTCAAGACTTTAATCATGTCGTCATACTTGATTTTCATGCTCGGAGGAACTATTTCACCCTTCGATTGCATCAGGTACATGTCAGAAGATATTTTGATAAGCTCGTTGTTCAACTGGGTTATGACAAACTCAACGGGTTTTGGGTTGATGTGAAAGCTGATGTCAAAATTGCCCTGTTGCATCACCAAACGATTTAAAAAACCCGCTTTAACCACTCTCGGAATTCCAACAATGGCTATAACCCGGTTGTAATACTCTCCTATTCTAATGTGATCCGGCTCGTTGATTATGCTCGACGGGGCCAAAAGGTAGGGAAGAAGTGTTTTTTTAATGTCGTCATCGTCCCTGCCTTTGAGCGTGAGACTTTCAAAAATTTTCTTCAAACCTTCGGCAAAGCTCATAACATCGCCCTGAAATCTTCAGCCATGTCAAGCATGGTTAGAATTGACAAGTAATCAGCTCCGACTTCCACATAACCTCCCAAGTAAGATGAATACAATGTTATAAGCGTCGAGTCTTCAAGTCTCCTGCACCTCAAACCGCAAAGCCCTAGCTTTTCAACGCAAATGCTTATCTTATACTCGAGTTTTTTCAGCGATTCTTCTGATTCAACCCCCTCTTGAGAGATGATCAAATAGAAAAGTCTGTCATTAACCCCCTTCGTTGAAATGTACTTCTCCACAAACCCTTCGAATTTATCCATCTCTTCCATTGCCTTTTTATCCCGGTTCTTGGCTATTCTCTCCTTTGCAGAGGCGAAGTACTCCCTTAAATTGACCTTTCCAGTTCTCATCACTATCTGAATTGGAAAGTTTATTGAATTCAAAAAATTCCTGTAAGAGGATATTATTGAATACTTTCCGTTGTCTGAAAACATTGAAAAATCAGATGGGATCACCGATAAGACGGCTATTGTCTTGTCTTTCAAGACAACCACGTTTTTTCTTATGTCCTTGATTTTAACAAACCGGTTAAGGCTTTGCCTGTTCCTCCAACCGCTTCTTTTAGGATAAGCCAAGTACTTAGCGTATTTCACTATTTTCTCCCTTAACGGCTTAACCCTTGCCATTATGAAACCGCCGAACAGTGCTACAATGCTCAAACCCGCCCTGGCATCAAAGCCAAGAGAGGTTCTGGTGAAAATTAAAACCGAGATTGCAAGTCCCACTGAAAATATTATGCTTTCCTTAAAAGTGAAGTTCAAGAAAATCTTCTCTTCGTACTTCAACTCTTCAGGAACTTCATACATCAAACCCCTGTCCATTAAAACCGCCTAAGCCAGTTGTTTCCGGAAACCGCGTCGAAAATAGCAGTTAAATACAATCCAAGTGTGATAAAAATCATCAGCACAAGCGAGCCGATGGCGATTAAAATCCCGGAGAAACTACTTACTGAAATTAAGTTTGCTATGATTCTCATGAAAAGAGCGTTTACAATCTGAACAACAAAATTGATTATAATAATATCAAGAAAAAACCTGCCGAAGCTCTCAGTCACAGGAAAAGCGCTTAAAGCAAGAGAAACTGGAAAAAGAAAAAGTCCAACGTAGACCAAAACCCATCTTATAACCGAGAAAACCAGCGCTACTAAAACGGTTATCAAAGCTATGAACAAAATAAAGAAAGAAGCGGGGTTCATGAAAACAGGAAAAACCATTCCACTCCAATCCTGAGCAGAGGGGGCGAGAAAAGCGCTGAAAGCGTTTGAAAGCTGGACTGCAATGTTGTAAACATCAAAACTAATCCAAACCAAAAACATGTTGAAAAAAACCCTTTTCAAATCCTCTTTGGCTTTAGCCCTTTCCAAAGGACCTAAAATCCCAGATAAAATCACCCTTAAAGCAGAAACAAGCAGGATCACAATAAAAAAAGATTCAACGGCAAAAAGAACGTTGTTGTAAACACTTCCAGCCCCAGCCAAAGGAGGGTTTGTTATAATAAAATTATAAATGCCATTCAAACCAACTCCAATAGGACTTGAAACAGAGTTGACCACTTCCTGTTTTAAAATGCATATCGTTTGCATTGGAATATTCTCAAGTTGGCAGACTATATCAGTCAAAGAGCATTGCGTGATGCAACTTGAAGCCGAGGCTACTCCAAGCAAAAAAATCAAAAAAAGAGCTGTTTTTTTCAACCCGGCCACCCTGAGTTTGACAATACAAAAAATATTATAACCATAAAGATGAAAAAGCCAGAAAGCTTAAGCAACGTCCTGCTTTTAACCCCCGAAACCAGCGTGAATCCATAACCAATAAGCAGGAAAACCGAAGACAAAAGAACAACCTCGGAAGAATAACCTGTTTTAACCACAACCATTTTTTCATCAGTTGAAGATGAAAAACCTGGTTTTTCAAAACTAGCGTTTACCAAAATGCTGTTGTCGGGCATTTCAAAGCTGAAAAAACCCGTCCCATCGACCACGCTCACATTAAACACGCTCTCCTCTCCCACTTCAACCAAAACAAAACCATTTAAAGGAGCGTTGTTGCTTGTTAAATTAACGCTGGCGTTGACAACGCTTCCAGGAGAGTTGAACTCCGGAATTAAAAGCTCAACAGAAGAATTAACCTGATCATCTGAAAGAATAAAGCTTTTACTCTCAAAAGGAAAATCTATGCTGAGATTTTCAACCCCGCTCACGTTTAAAAAAGCGAAGTTATAACTATTATTTTCAATTGAACTTTTAAGAAGTTCAATTCCGTTTTCAAAGTAAACGCTCGTAGTGCTTAAAGTCACATGCGAAAAATTATTTGAGTCGACAAAAACGGGGTATTCGACCGAATAATACTCAAACCGTTTACCGCCGGATTTTAAAACAAAATTTAGATATTCCCCTTTAATTTTTATTTTTAATTCCCTCACTCCATAATACTTATCAAAATTATACTCAATGCTTGGACTTTCATTTAAAACAAAAAATTCTTTTGAATCAAAAGTAGAGTTTTGAAAATCACTGTAAGTAGCGCCCGCATAATCGCAGGAATAGTAGGTGGTGCACTTGTTTTCAGAACAGGAGATATGCGGCATCAAATGCCAGTGATCGACTTTGAAAACAACTTCGGCGTTAAAATAAAAAGTAATATTTTCATTTTTTGCTATTGAAACCGGAATGACTATTCTCTTGTTGAAAGAGTAACTGTTGAACTCATTGAAGTTTAAATTCAAAACGCTTACATTCGAATCTACAATTCCATTCTTTTCAAGTGAGTAGCTCACGCTGTACAAAAATCTTTTAGTATTGCAGTCCTCCTTAAATTCAAGAGGGGGTTTGTTGATATTCAAACCATAGAAAACAGTTAGGTTTGAAGAGGCGTTTAGAAAAGTCAGATTTAAATAAACACCAGGTTCAGCATCACCTATAACATCGAAAATCCCCACCACGCCATAAACTGTTTTGTTAATCCAAATGTTTGAATTGGAGTTCTCAGCATACTCAAACATTGGCTTTGGAATGAATGGCATCAAACCTATTAATTGAATTAAATCAAGCAATTAAAATCTCCATTTTAATTTTAAATAAGCGGGCAGGTTGCAGCAGAAGGCAGGAATATTCCCACGATGTAGTTTGAAATTAAAATCAGGAACATTCCAGCAACCACCATGATTATTTTGTTTTTAAGCTCGGTTCTTTGAATTGGATTGCTTCCGGCCACCATCAACTCCACTCCAAGCACCACGAGCACAAGCAATGCAATCGCGCCTGCTATGTACCTCACAAGATTAATCACGTTGCAGATCTGATTGGAAATGTCAGAAGCCATAGCGTCAGCTCCAACAGAAGAAATAACTAATAATAAAGCAAGTAACCTTTTCATCAACACCACCTTGATTTTTATTCAATCTTAGCAAATGTGTTGTGTTTTTTTCTCAATAATAAAGTTTCTCAAAAAAATACTTACAATATTATGAATTTTTTAAAAAAGCAATCATTTTGTAATTTTTCAGCCTTGTTTGTATTTAACTCTACTTTTTCATACTTAAATTCTTTAAGACTTTAAAGTTTTGTCTTTGAAACATATTATTCAAAAGACGGGCGGCGCTACTGAGAGACATGAATTAACTCAAAGAGTTGGATGATCGCAGGACTAACCTCCTACGAGAGTTGTTGTTTGCTGAAGGATTCTAATTCTTATTCAATGTTTAGAGCGCACTCTGATTTTATTCGCATATCCTAAAAATCATTTTTAATAGTAGAGCCTACCTTTATAGAAATGTTAGCGAGGTTGCAGAAAGAAGTGATTAGGGCTTCGTGCGCTAGGATAATAACCCTAAGCGCTTGAAACGGAAACCCACTCGTACGGGTGAGAGAACGGCATATTAAAAATAGCGGTGTAAAGCAAGAATTTGCAAGCAAATTTAACTAACCTTTCACCCTCTACCTAATCATAAAATATAATTTAAAAGGCCTGCAACCGTAAATCCACACAAAGGCAAATCATATATTTCAATACACTGCCGGAAGATTAACTAGTATGTTCTGCTAAATAAAGTTAGTTTGTCGGTAGTCTTTCCACACATTATACAATTTCCCTCTTTTCTTTCATCCGTAAGAGTACCAATCGCTTCAACGCTTGGCGCTATAGCCTTTATTCTATCAAAACACTCCTTCGCCTCGCACCAATTAGCTTTAACCACGCCACTATTTACAATCCACTCCTTCGCCTCATTCAAAACAGTGAAGTACTTTATCTTTTTTGAATAGAACTCCCGCGCTTTTTTAAACATGTTTTCAGGTATTTCTTGTTCAAGAATTTTTCTAACAGTTTCAATAATATCGCCTTCCGCAATTTGTATCTTTTTGTTAGTATCTCTCCTGAAAATGGTGCACTTATGCTCTTCTACCTCTTTTATTCCTATTTCGAACCTCAACGGCACTCCTTTAAGTTCCCATATATTGAATTTTTCTCCAGCTGTGATTTCAGAATCGTCTAAATAAGTTGCGAAACCCGCGTTTACAAGCTTTTCTTTTAGCAACTTTACATTTGCTTCTACCTTGTCTTTTGTATCCGATTTTATTATCGGTATTATAACTATTAAAATGGGTGCGATTTTAGGCGGTACCACTAAACCTTTATTGTCACCATGTATGGATATCATTGCAGATATAAACCTAGCTCCATTTCCAGTACAAACCTGCCATACGTAAACTTTCTTTCCTTCTACATCCACGTACTGTAAATTAAATTTCTTCGCATACGCCTGCCCTAAATTATTTACAGAACCATTCTCCAAAAGTCTGCCGTCGGGAAGAATAGTATAGAACTCGAAAGCTGAATCAGAACCCGCAAACACCTCATATTGTGGTTTTGACACGCATATTGGAGGTATGTTCAATACATCTTTCCAAACGTGTTCATAGAATGATTTATGCAGCAATGTCTCATTCATCGCTTCTTCCCGTGTTTTATGCACGGTATGTATTTCATGCCAATAGGATATCTCCCTATCACGTATTAACGTGTGCGTGGTTTTGCTTTCATTTCTATAAGACGAAACGGTTTCATACACTCTTATCGGCAGCATGCCTTTTAAAATCCAATTCTTGAAAATAGGATACATTGCAGGTTCTCCCGTAGGCCTGAGTATCAACTCTTTTTCAGAGGTGTAAAAAGCTTCATCCTTAAAACTGTTAAACCATTTGTCATTCTGCATTGCGAATTCGAATGGAACCAATAATGGAAAGGCAACCTCTTCAATACCGTGCTCTTGGAATATTACATCTAACCTACTCACTAGATTTTTCATGATTTTTAAGCCGTATGGCATCCAAATAAAAGTTCCTTTTACAGGATAACTGCGGTCCGCTATCCCCGCAAGTTCAAGCAGCGCATTATACCATTTTATGTGATCATCTCGATCAGGCAGCCTATCTGCTTTTATCAATTCTGTTTTATTTTCGTCCAAAATAATCCCCATCTAATATACCTATTAAAGTTTAAAAAACTAACTCCCGCCGAGTAAACGCCATACATTCATTCCTTTTAAAACATACCTCGTATCTATGATTTCGGCAACTTCAAGAGCGCGATCAAACAACTCTTAAAATTCATCCGTTTTGCTTATGTTGAATGTTTCCTTCACTTTCTCGGAATCATCTTTGTAATTCGCATTTGGTTTAATCAAACTCAAATTCCATCACCTCGGTTTAAACACGCCGTTTTCAAGAAATCATCAATTCCCTTTGATTAGGTGGAAATTATTTTCTTTTTTGTCTTGCTTTACAAACCCTATTTTGCAAAGGAGATTTTTTGAAATTTTATTTTTAACATTAACGAAAGCATGAACCTCTTTTATACCCAATTCAAATATTCTATTTTTATTTTCAACTACGTTACAAAAACCGATTATTTCATTTTTACTTTTATCCACCGCTAAATTAAACACGCCCAAGTTTTTTGAATTGTTTGACAT
>CAYMAH010000048.1:0-14442 GCA_964388435.1 Microcaldota archaeon
GTTAAGCGCGCCTAGAATTGGCTGAACCACGCTACAAATTCCATTCCAATTACCAAGAAACTGGGAAGCATCAAAAACATCGCCGCTTTGAACGTTTTGAGAGTTGATTTGATTAAAAATGGGCTGCAAAAGAAGTGGCGTAGCCTGAAAAACGGCTTCAAAAGCTATAATACCGGCTGGAACCGCACCTGCCGCACCATAGACACTTTTACTTGCAGTGTGATACGCAATTTCACATGCAGCTAAAGCAGTTGTAGCCTGGCTGCTACAGGTAGCTTCAGCTTCTGCCAAATTTCTTCCAAAAGCTCCCCAAAAACTAGTAGAATCATAAGCAGGGTGGATTGCATTAATGTAAAAACTATGACCATCGCTCAAACTTTCACTCAAACCATCGTAAGCGTCGTAGTACCACCCGTCTCCGGTGTTCTGAAAATTCTGAGTTGAAGGGTTGAAGGTCATTGTCCCGCACATTGTAACAGGAACGTTTTGAAGGTGGGTGAAATCATTCTGGCTTCCGAAGCTTAAGGGGGTTGCTTGTATGTTTATCGTCCCGTTGGAAGGAGAGTAGATTAAATTCAAGCCGTAAACTCCTCTTTGGTTTTGAGTGGTGCAGTTGTTCGGCGCGTTCACTCCTGCAAAATTGAAGTCGACCCCGCCGCTCCCGCTTTTTCCAAGCCAGTCCGCTCCGAAAGCGAAGGTTAGGTTGGAATTATTAATGTCGGCGAAAGCGCTGTAAGGAAAGGCTGATAGTTGAATAGGAGTTCCGAAAGAGTTAGGCAGTGCTCTTCTGAACGCGGTGTTGTTCAAAACACGTAGAGCGCTGGCGTAAAAAGAACTGGTTGAAAGGCTTACGAGGTTAGCGAAATCGCTTGAACTGTCCACTGGAATGGCACTCACTGGGTCAAAAGCAGGGGTTGGATTTGAACCAGAAACGCTGATAAAGGGAGGTTGGATTTTGGAGGCCATGTTTGAAATAAGAAAAATCCCCCCTTGGTTTGGAAGGGTTATCTGTTGTTGGGGTTGGATTTGAGGGTTGTTGAAAACGCTTCCGTCCGCGTTGAACAGGGGAACGCTTCCTGTTTGAGAGTAAACCCGGTTGTTTATCAAAACGTTTATCGTGTTAGTGTTACCGTTTGGTTGAATGTTGTTTGTCATTACCTGCTCGCTCCAAACCGGTTTGTATGTTACAGCACAGTAGCCGTTGCTTGTTGAACCGCTTGGTGAGCAGGAAGTGGCGGTTGTGGAGTTGGCGTTGATTGAAAAGTTGTTGAAAGTGCTCGTACACAAGTCGCCCACGCTGATGCTGTTGCCGTTGAAGTTGTTGACAGTGTTGGGGTTTTCTGAAAAAGCGCTGCAAGACGGGTTTGTAGGGTCGTACCTTAAAACATAAATACTGCTTCCCCAGTTTTTCAAATAACTTGCAAGACCGCTTAGCAGTGGGTCGTTTGAAATTGAAGTTATGGAAACGCATTGGTCTGAAAGGTTGCTTAGACTTACCTGCAACCCGTTATTGCAAATGGTCGAACTTTGGTTTAAGACAAGGAAAGCCGCGTCTGCAGGCATTATTGGGTCGGAGTAGAATTGAATGTTGCTTGCAGGGCTTCCGTTCAGAAGGCTTAGATTCAAACTTTTTGTCGAATCGTTGTAGTTGATTATGTAACCGCTTGGAAGCGCTGGCAAAAGCGAAACAGGAACAGGAGCGCTTATCAAAGTTACATTAGTTGTAAAGCTTAGTTTAGAACCATAAGTGAAAAGAATGTTTTGGGTGGACGCGTTTCCGTTGTTGGTTAGATTCAAAACACCGTTCCCGGTGTTGTTGTACAAGGTCTGGTTGACAATGTTGTTCAAAAAGTAGCCGCTGTTTGGGGGAGTGAAATTCGCGTTGGTTAGAGTTAGGTAATTGTTGTCAAAACCACTGCCAGAAGAGCTTCCGACGATTAAAGTGGTTCCAGCGAAATTGTCCGGGTTCATGTCAAGAATGTTGTAAAAAACGTTTAGAACATCGCCCTGGTAGCTGAAAGCAGGAACATTTGTGTTGTAACACCTTTGTTTTGTGTTCGAATTAGTATTCAACTCGCAGTAAACGTTCAGGCAGGCTTGGTCGCTGCACTGCGTTTCAGAGTTCGGGTCTTCAACCACGTGGAAGCGTTGATTATAGACAATCGCGTTACACTCGCTGATGCCGGGCGCTGAGCTTGAAGTGTTTAGTCTTGAGTCGAAAGGATCTCTGAGGTAAGAATTGTTTGAGGTTTCGAAAGCCCGGTAGTAGACGTTCAACCCTTCTGGTGAGGAGCCGGTTATCATGAAGGGAATGGTTACATTAGCGGTGTAACTTCCCAAGCTTGAAATGGTTTGGGCTGTTGCTTCAATCCATTTTAAAAAGCCAGTCTGGTCGGGATTAATTTGAGAGCCGCAACCGCTGTTAAAGCCGGAATCTCCTGTCACGTTGAAATAACTTGGGTTGAAAACATCACTTTGGCTGTAAGTTATCATGTCCCGCGGGAATTTCAGCAAAGCCGCGTTGTCGCTTAAAACATCCCCTGTTGAGTTTCCTGTTAGAAAATAAACTCCGTAATGATCGGCTGCGCTGTTAATGTTTAAATTGAAGACAGCGTAGTACTTTCCTCCGACAGTTAAGGGGGTTCCGGCGCTGGAGTTAAAGGAGTTGATGTTTGAATTTTTTGAACATGAATTGTAAGTGTCATTCCAATTGCAAGGGCCGAAAACCTGAAAGTTTTCAATCAAAGGAGAGTTGGTGGGGTATAAAGTGAAGTTCTGGAAATAAGAATCAACGGGGTTGAATTGGGAAGAGTAAACGCTTGAAAGATATCCTGGCGTTTGGTTGCTTGAGGCTTGAAGAATAAGTGAAACGCCTGTGAAAACCTTTAAATTACATGTTGAAGGTGCTTGTGAAGAGCAGGAGTCAATCAAATGAGGTTGGTTATTCAGGTCAATGAAATAGCTTGAAAAACTCGCGTTTAATGGAATGCCGTCAAAACTGTAAGCTTCAACCTTGACGGTTGTTATAGGGGGGAGTAAAACAATCGTTGTTGAGATTGTTCCGTTGACAGAAGAGTTCGCGTTTAGTACGGCGGCGCCTGAGTAAGCGCCGCTGAAAGCGCTTGCGGTGAAGCCCTTGATTGGAAGAGGAAGATCGGGGATTGAAATATTCCCATTAAAATCACTCTGATAATTCTGAATATCAACCGGAAAAGCCACTCCATTATCATAAACACTTACATAAGAACCTGGAACGGGATTGTTATAAAAATCAACTGTTGAAGCATTTAAAGTAAAGGAATTTTGAAGAGTGGCGTTAACAAGAGTAAAATTAACATTTAAAGAAGAAGAATTTAAAGCATATTCAAGAGGGGAGACCTGCGCCACATAACCATTCGAATAAACCCCCACCCTGAAAACGGTTCCAACCGGAATACTAATCACCGGATTATTTTCATAAACACTACTCTGATAAACCACCGTGTTTGAAGGATAAGTCCAAAGGTAAACACTCCCATCGACAGGAATCGTTCCGTTTGAAGAATTCGCTGAAATGCTTACGGTGACATTCGTGGTGTTTTGATAGTTGATTGGGGTTAAAATCACGTTCAGGTTCAACCCATCAGCTGAAACAACACTTGCAATGCTTGAAGCTGAAGTGTAACCATCCAAAGAAGCGGTAGCGTAAATACTGCTCCCCACGTTAACTGAAAAAACCGCCGTTCCGTTGCTTGCAAGAATTGTAGAAAAAGAATTTGAAGAGCCGTTTAAGAAGAGCGAGACGCTTGCGTTTAAGGGATTGCCGTTCTGGTCTGAAGCGTTTACGAAAACGCTAACGTTGTTATTGAAATTATTGTTTGGATTTGTATTTGAATCGCTTATGTTGGTAACGGGACTTCCCATGAGGTTTTGATTCTGGCTGTTCTGCATTAAAGCTTGAGTGTTTGTTGTTGTTGTGATGGCGTTTAAAACAATATTTTCAGTCATCGACTGTTGTGAAGCGGTGAACGAGAAATTGTTTGTTTGATAACCGCTGGCGCTGACTGTTCCAGTCACCTGGGCGTTTAAAGAAACGGTCAAAACAGCGTTTCCATTTCCGTCAGTTACGGTTGTTTGAATATTGCCGGTGCCAATTTGGTATAATATATTAGCGTTTGATATTGGAGCGTTTCCGGTGCTTTGAACATTCAGCGTTATTGAAGATTGGATTGCTTCAAGCCTTGCCGGAGCGCCTGAAGGAATGTTGGATTTGGAATAAAGGGAAAATCCCGTGGCGTTGACCGTGACGCTTGCCAGAGCGTTTGAAGGGATTCCTGGAAAAGCCGCGTTGCCATTATCGTCGGTGTAATTGGTTATCGTACTGCCTTGATATGAGACTGAAATCATCGCTCCGCTTACAGGTTGCCCTGAATCGCTTAAAACATTGACAGTGTAAACGCCATGAGAAGATTGAAGAGAGGAGTAAACAAGAAAACCCGCGCCTCCTATTATCAATAAGATTATTAAAATAAAAACAGGAAAGCTTGGAAGACCGGCGTTTTCAATCGCCATTGCCAATCCTTTCAGGGGAGTTTTTGAAATAAAATTATCATATGAATCCTGCAAGCCCATTAAAGTTAAAATAAGAAAGGCAATATTTAAAAACCTTTTACTAAAACCTTTTTTTTATGAAAACTTAATTCAAGGATTATTTTAAATTTTATATAAATTAAAATGGCGTTAGTTTGTTATTGCATGCCTTTGTTTGAAAAAGTTTAATCAGAATTTGTAGGATAATCTTAAGAATGGGGTTGCCGAGATTTGAAATTATATTCCCACAAGCCGATAGGCTGGCCAGGTTGTTTACGAAACAACTTTTTTTGAAAAATAAGTAATCAATCTTAACAAAAATGTTATAATCAGATACCTAAAAGTTTAAAAAGGGGTTTGTTCTATAATTTAAGCATGCAGTTGATTGAGATGTTCAAAAAACTAAAAGCCAACCCTCTTCCAGTGCTTACGGTTAAAGATATCTGTAGAATAACGGCAGAGAAAAAAACAAACACGTATGTTTATCTTTCAAGAATGAAGGCCAAGAATTTAATTCATGAAATCGAAAAGGGAAAATACACCCTACTTGAAGACCCGGTGGAAATAACTCCTTTTCTTGTCCAACCATCTTACATCTCATTCCTATACGCGCTTTATCTTCATGGAATCACGAATCAAATCCCGCTAAAAATTCAGATAGTGAGCCCTAAAAGAAAAAAAAGCATTTTATTCAAAGATACGGAAATAAAATTCATAAAAATGAACACCAAGAGAATTTTTGGATATGAAAAAACAAGATATGGAAACGGTTATATTTTGCTTGCAGAACCTGAAAAAACAATAGTGGACTCGGTTTTCCTTCAAAAGCACTGTAGCGTTTCAGAAACATGGAATGCACTCCAAACCCATGATTTCAACGCCGATAAACTTTTAGAATACGCACAAAAAATGCACTCAAAGGCGCTTCTCAAACGAGTTGGGTTTTTATTAGATAGTGTGGGAAAAGATTACTATCAAGAGGTAAGGAGAAGTATGTCAAAAAAATTTGAGCCGTTAAATCCTTTGAAAAAATCCCAAGGTAAGAAGAACAAAAAATGGAAAATAATAATAAACGAGGTTTTGTAAAATGTTGTCAAGAGAAGAGATAATATCAATTGCGGAAACAACTGGTTTAAAGCCACACCAACAAGAAAAAGACTATTTATTAACAATAGTGCTTTCAATCATCTACAAGTCAACAGATACACAGCTTGTTTTTAAGGGTGGAACGGCGCTTGCAAAAGCGTACGGGTTGAACAGATTCAGCGAAGACCTCGACTTTACATTGAATGAAAAAACGGATTTGGAATTTTTGATCAAAAAAATTCACACTGGATTGACAGATTATGGAATTGAAAATAGTATAGGTAAGGAAGAGAGTAGGTTTGAATTTTCAAGCACTTGGAAAATAAAGACAAAGGGTCCTCTTTTCACAACCGAAAAAAGCTCTTGCTTTATCAGAATAGAAGTGAGCTACGGGGAAAAAACGCAATTAAAACCAGAGATAATCAACGTGTTTCCAATGTATAAAGACATTCCAAACTTCCAGATAGTTTCAATGAACATCAATGAAATACTCGCTGAAAAGGTCAGAGCGATAATGACCAGGGACAAGGCAAGGGATGTTTACGATCTTTGGTTTATCCTCAACAAAAACGCAAGTAAAAACGAAGAGTTGATAAACAAAAAACTGGAGTATTATAAGGTTAAATACTCAAAAAAGGATTTTTTCAAAAAAATAAAATCGAAAAAAACAGAGTGGAATATGGAATTGAACCTTCTTTTAAACAAAGTTCCAAAATTTGAAATGATAGAGGGTTTTATCAGAAAAAAATTCACATGATGATTAAGGCAAACAAGAATGGGGTTGCCGAGATTCGAACTCGGATCTTCAGCTCCCTAAGCTGATAGGCTGGCCAGGTTGTCCCACAACCCCTTTGCGTAATAAAAAAAGAAAGAAAGTTAAAAACACTTTCCTCAAAAAAAAAGCCCGTAGAAAAAAACGGTTAAAAAGTAAAGCTTAAAAAAAACCAAAATCAAGGCAATACAAAAAAATACGGCGCTGACAAGGTTTAAATTCAAAACTTTTTTTTAATCAAAAAAGGGCGATGCGTTGAAAGTTCAGAAGCGTTTTAGTAGCGTCTGTAGGTTTTAACCTCTTCGATGAGGTCGACGTTGCCTAAAAACATTCTCCTGCAGCAGAGTCTGTTGAAGCCGAGCTCGTTCAAAACCTTTCCCGGATTCTCGCCTTTTGAAACTCTCTCTTGAAATTCCCCCCATTTCTCCGAAACTGGGTTGTTGCAACTGAAGCATCTTACTGGAATTATCATGAAAAACACCTTTTTGATAAAATATTTAAAAACATTGCAATCATCTGTAGCTTTTTGTGAATCTCGCCCTTGCCTTGGGACCTTTGAACTTTTTAGGTTCTACTCTTCTGACATCTTCCACTAAAAGCGAGCGGTCGAAATTCATTAAGGTTTTCCTGGTTTCATCGCCAAGGGATTTTGCGAGGATTCTCGCCACTCCTGTTTTCAGCGCTTGAGCCTGGCCTTCAACGCCTCCTCCGTATATATTCGCGAAAAAATTAAGCTTCACTTCTTCTGGGATGAGAGAGAAAACCTCCTGAATTCCCTTGAGTGTTGAATCGCTTCCAGTCAGAAGCTTTCCGTTAACCCAAATCAAACCGTTTCCAGGCTTTGCAATAACTCTGGCAATGCTTTCCTTTCTCTTGCCTCTTGCGTATAAAACTTCTTTTTTTGCTTCTTTAACCGGTTTGGTTTTTACTGCTTTTTTACTCATGTCCGCTCCACCCTAGTTTTTCGCACAATTCCTTAAGTGTGATCGTTTTAACTTTTACAGAATCAGAATTTTTAAGGCCTGGCTTCACCCCTCCCTTCGATAGAAAAACTTTTATTCTGTTCAACGCGTCTTTTCCCCTTTTACCATCTGGAAGCATTCCGCTTACTATTTTTTTAAAAAGAAAGTCGGGTCTTCTAGGCCACTTCGCGCTTTTTTCAGGGTCCGCCTTGTTTTGAATTCCTCTTCTTTTCAAGTATTTCGTAAACAGAACTTTTGAGTTGGTGACGCTGAAAACGCCGTTCTCTATGTTGAATATGTTTACCTTTTCTCCTTTCAAAGCCTGCTTGGCGCAAAACGCGGCCAGCCTTCCCACAATCATTCCATCAGCGTCGATATCCATAAAAATCACATTTAATAATTTTAAACCACTATCATGATGTTTTTTGATTTAACCTTTTCGGCAAAGTCAATCAAGCTTAGTGCCTTGCCCCCGTTTTCTTCTATTCTTTTTCTTGCCGTTGAAGAGAAGCTTAAAGCGCCTATTGTTTTCTTGCCCGCGTTTCCCACTCCCAATACCTTTCCAGGCACTACTATAAACTCGTTTTCAAAGCCGCCTATCTTGTATAGGTTTACTTCCACTCTTCTTCTTCTGGGCTTTTTGAGAAGTTCGGCCACTCTTTTCCACAAGCCGCTTTTCTCTTTTCTTGATTTTTTTTCAAGAAAAGCCAAAAGCTTCAAAAACTCCGGATTGTCACTGCCAATAATCATTTTGTCACACCTTTAAAAAAAAATGCAGGGGCTGGGATTTCCAGCGATGATAAAATAATTTTTGAACCCAGGCAACCTCTAAGGTATATGGTCCTTAGCCATACGCATTTGACCAGACTCTGCCACCCCTGCATGATTATTTTCATAAATCTTCGCCGTTCTTTCCTTTTTTCTTCAAGCTTTTAACCGCCATTTCAAAAACATCTTCAGGCGAAACGTTGTTGTAGCTTTCAACAAAGAACACGAACTCCCCTTCGACGGGCGAGATTTTCAATCCTCCGGATTCGCACGCTCCGCAAAAATCGCACAACTGTGGCTTTACAAGATCCAATTCCGAGTTCAAAGCGCCTTTAGCGCATAGTTTTGCCGCTTCCTCCTTGTTTTTTACCTTGCCCTTGATTTCAGGGTAGGGGTTATACGAGGCGAAAGCGTTTTGAAATTTTACATGGTTTTTTCCAACTCCCTTGCTTGCAACCGCGTCGAGCTTTAAGCTCTGTCCTGATTCAAGGCTTATGATTGGAATGTCTTCGCTGAACACTTTTATTTTCTTATCTGTTGATTTCAAGTCTCTGCTGTATGCCATTCCAGGGCCTTTAAAGTCAAGCGAAAAACCGACCTCGTAGTCAACGTCTTCAAAAGTCAGGGGAATTAATCCCAGCCTGGCTGCTATGAATTCATTGAACATGCTGCTTGAATTCTCGCTGAAAGTGATCTCGTCAACCGCAAAGCTTGGAATGCTTGTTAAAATGAACCTTCTAAGCGAGTTGACTTCTCCGAAGCTTGAGTTCTTAACGTGGAAGAAAGCCTTGCCCTCGATCTTTTCTATTAAATCATATTTCAAACTCTCCTCCCTCTTTTTCCGCCCGGTCTTTTGGTGGTGTCGGTTGGAATTGGAGTGACATCTTCTATTTTTCCAACTCTTAAACCGCTTCTAACCAGGGCTCTTATTGCCGACTGAGCTCCAACGCCTGGGTTTCTGTTTCCATGGCCTCCAGGTGCTCTTATTCTAACGTGAACACCTTCAACTCCTCTTAATTTGGCTTTTTCAGCTGCCTTGAACGTGGCCTGCATTGAAGCGTAAGCTCCTCCCTCTTCCCTGTCTGCTTTGACAATCATTCCACCGCTTGCGACGGCGATGGTTTCAGCACCGCTTAAATCCGTTATTGTTATGATGGTGTCGTTCTTTGAAGAGAAAATATGCGCCACTCCCCACTTTCCCTCGTGTGTTATCACTTCCCTTCTTGGTCTGAACTCGCGCTTAAACCCTGAAGAAGAGGTTGACTCTGATTTCACTTCTGGCTTGGTTTCTTTGATGTTTTTGGCTTCCTCGTTTTTTATTTCATCGCTCATATTTTCTCCACCGAATTTTCCTCTTCGAAACTCACCAGCATTGAAGGCGAGCTGCACTTTCTCCCTCTCACCAAAACATGTCCGTGCACTATTCCCTGCCTTGCTTCAAGCATTGTTTTGGCAAGTCCTTTTCTGAACGCCACGCTTTCAAGCCTCCTGTCTAAAACGCTTGAAACGTCAAGGTTAAGCAGGTCTTCAAAGCTTGAACTTTTTGTTAAGAAGTATTTTTCCGCTCTTTTCATTAAATTTTCTTTTCTAAGCGCCACTCCCTTCCCCTCTTCTGCGAGTAGAAGCCTTGCTTCTCTTCTTATTTTTCTTAAAACGGTCTTTGCCACCCATAATTCTCTCATGTTTTTCAATCCATAATCAACCAAAAGCTTTTTTTCTTCGGCGATTCTGTTTTTATCCCATACTTTTCTGGGCGTTTCGTACTGTTTTCTTAATTTTTTAGGGTCTCCCATTTTACTTCTTCCCCTCTTCCTTTTTCTGGGTTGGTTTTAATGCTTTCTTTGAAACTCCCACGGTGGCTCCGCTTCTTCCGGTGCTTCTTGTGTGCTGCCCCCTCACTTTTTGGTTTAGCATGTGTCTCCAACCTCTGTAGCTTTTTAGTTCTTTTTCCCTTGAAATGTCCTGCCTTACGTTTATGAATAACTCGCTTCCGAACAGGCTTCCTTCCCTTCCTCTTCTGTTCAAAAGAAAACTTTTAACTCCTATGCCGGCGGGGTTTGCAACCGCTTTTTCAATTGTTTCAATCTGCTCTTCGCTTAGACTCTCAACCAGCATTCCTCCGTTAATTCCGAATTTTTGAAGTTCGTTGCATATGGCGCCGCCTAAACTGAAGCTGACTCCTTTGACTTTCATCAACGCGGTTTTAACCGGAATGTTTCCTGTGATGTCCACTCCGCAGAGTCTTATGACTCCTTTTCTGGTTTCGGCTTTGGCTTCGGCCCTTACTGGCCTTACTGGCTTTACTGGCTTTTCAAATTTTTTCTCTTTTTTAACTGCTTTTTCCATTAAACAAACCTTTCTTAAACAAAAACGCCGGGACTGAGATTTTCGAATTTAAATTTCGAACTCAGGAGGCCTTTCGGCCACACGCTCGCAAGCAATAACTTTAACTAATGTCAAAGAAAATTTCCAGGCGTGCGCATTACCACTCTGCCATCCCGGCATGAACACACCAGACGGGCAAAGTTAATTTCTTTATAATTGTCATGAATAAGAATAAAAAACTTTCTTTTGAAAAAAAACAGTTTATTTTATTTATAAAACCTTACGACCACGCCCAACTTTCTTGCGATTTCGGCTTGACTGGCATCGCAGGTTATCAACTCGAAGTCCTTCAATAGAGCAACAGCGATAAACAAAGAGTCGTAGATAGTTATGTTGTGCTTGACAGCTATCTCAAAAGCTCTCTCCAGGAACTCATTCTGGTCCACGAGAACAGCGCTTTCTTTAAAATTTTTTATGACATGCAACGCGTTTTCCACGCTCACTTCCCTCCTTTTGACCTTCAACCAAAACGCGTTGCTTAATTCTTTAATCGCTAGTTCTATTGTAGTGGAATCGAAAAAATCATCCTTTAGATCTTCCCAGCCTTTCTCTGCTGAGAGATATTTGACTATTGCGGAAGAGTCAATGCATTTCATCTCTGTCCCTTCTTATGGTGCTGGAAGCAAAACCGTGCTTGGAAGGTTTGACATTTATTTTGATAAAATCAGTTAAACCTCTCATGGCTTTTTTGAATTCAATTCTTTTGGCTAAATCTTCAAGAGCTATCTTGGCTACCCTGGCAGGCTCTAGATTCTCCTGTTCGATAATCCTTTTAACCTTTTTATCAACTCTTATGCTGATAACAACAGAGTTTCCGTTTTCGTTCATATTATATGCTTTAGTGTTTATTGTTTATAAACTTTTTGTATACTTTAAATATACAAAAAACCTATAGTTAGGCGAGAACAAATAAAAAAAGTAGGTCAAAGTCCGAAAGCCCTTGCGAGCCACCCTATCACGAAAAACAGCAGGACGACCGACACCACCAAATTGAAGTACAGGACCATTTTCAGCTCGGCGAGCCTTTTCTCAACAATCTTGTCCACTCTGTCCTCCACTCCCTTCAGGTCCTGGAATTTTTTCTCCAGGTCATCTGTTTTAGAGTCCAGCACTTCCAAAGCCTCAAACAAATCCTTCTTCACTTAAAAACACCAATTTAATTAAAACGACAATCTTAAAAAGGCTTTATGTAACTAATTCAAATTTCATTAATCAAATCATTTTGGCTCAAAACTTTTATTTCATGTTGCACTTTTTTAGCCAAGCCAATATCAGCTGTTACCAATGCGCACCCTTCCTTGGAAGCAAAGTAGGCATAAGAAGCGTCATAGAAGCTTATTCCAATTCTTGACGCCATTTTAGAAATGTAATTCAAATGACCGCCAACGTCAAAAACATCCATATTTCTAAAAACATCTTCGGATATTGATATCATCTCCTCAAATTCTTTTGCGGTTATGTGATGAAACAGGTGATGCTCTTTCCATAGGATGTTTCCAATCTCATACCTGGCAAGAGAAAGCGTAAAACCATCTGCAAAGTATTTAAACTGCTTTTTTTTAGTAAGTATGAAAATGCTTGAAGAATCAAAAAGGTATTTCATCTTGAATCCCTGTCCTCCCTTAATAGTTTTACTACCTCGATTTCAGGTATCTTGTCAAAAGCGCTTTTCAATTTATCGACTCGCCTGCCAAGAGATTCAAGCTCTTTAACCCTCGTTTCTCTTTCTATCAAAATTCTCACATCAGAAGGCTTGAAATTAAGCTGTTGCATCCTGCCTCTCAAATCCTCGGAAATTTTTAAGGAAATCGTTACATATCCCATGCATAGTATTACAATACTAAAGTTTTTAAAGTTTACTATAAAGTTTACAAATTAGTATTATCATAAGTAAAAAAAATCAGAGTCGCAGCTCTTTTTTGAAAACAAAACCGACCGCCTCGTAAGCCAGTTTTGCGGCCAGAACGTTAGGCGCTTCCAAACCCGGAATAGGTGAAAGCTCTACGAAATCCATTCCGACAACGGTCTTTCTGGAACCCAAAATCTTAAAGAAATCAACAACCTCTTTCCACAAAAGCCCTCCAGGCTCTGGCGCTCCAGTGCTCGGCATTATCGAGGGGTCTAGGGCGTCCACATCGAAACTCACGTACACTTTATTTCCCAGAGAGTCTAGAACGCCTTGAGCGTCGCTTAAATCCTTGAACATTTTCACGTCGTCGATTCTGTCGAAACAGCTTCTCACTCCCACGAAAACCACGTTGAATCCTTCTTCTTTCATTCTCTTTGCCACGCACGCGTGGCTGAACTTGCTGCCCTCGAAAGAGTCTCGGTAGTCAAGATGAGCGTCGAATATAAGGATTGAAACGCTCCTGTCGAAGCACTTAGCGGCTCCGAGCGATATTGAGTGCTCCCCTCCTAAAACAAGAGGGAACTTGTTTTTCTTAACCGCGCTTCCAACCGTTTTCTCGACTTTTTTAATCATTTTTTCCGGGCCGCTTACAACCGGCTCAACCTCGGGGAGGGTGAAAAACCCTATCTTCTCGCTTACGTCGAAACCGCACTCCAAATCGAAGCTTTCGAGAAACCTGGAAGATTTTAAAATCGCTTCAGGCCCTTCCCTGCACCCTTTTCCGTAAAAAACAGTTCCATCATAAGGAACTGGAATCACGGCTACCCTGCATTCTTTCAAGCTTCTACCAGAATCGAAAAAACCGTCGCTCAAAATCAAATCACGTTGTATTGAAATTTTTAACCTTTTTTTTTAGTTTTTTTTATTCTATTTTATTCATGCTTGTTTTTATAACACTTTCGTATTCACACTATAAGCGCTCATCACAGCAGGTTTTTTATTTTATATATTAAAGTTATTTTATATATTAAAGGTCGTCATTTTTGATAGCTTTTCAACATACAAAAAAGGAATTCAAAATTGTTCAGCCAGGGCCGGGGACATCCTGAAATTTAGTGCGATTTATTTTTTCAGCTTGCCTCTTAAAAAGAAGAATGAAATGAATGCAAAGGATAAAATTATTAAAAGGTTTGAGTCTGGAACGACAATTCCCGATGAATTTATTGAGGCAAGTGAAGCAAGAGAGATTGTTTTGTTGTAAACCCCGTTTGATTCTCCTGGAACTGAGATGATTGAAGCATTTACTATCACTTTTGAAACATTTATTATGATGTTTCCAGTGCAGGTTATTGTGGCGTATGATTCTGGTTGAACCGTTACAGGCGAGGGGCAGGTGAAAACGCCTCCATTTGAGGTGGTGATTTGAGCGTTGTAAGTGTTATCAATGACATTGCCTGAATTGAAAACTTGAAGCGAGAATGACACGTTGTCGTTAGGCGGGCGGTAAAAAAGTTCGTTTGGGTTTGGAATTATTTGAATCAGGTTTAAATTATGAACAATACCTGAAAAATCAAGATAAAATGTCTGCGAAACGTCACTAAACACTACGATGCTGCAGTTAACAAACCATGAATACAAACCATTCTGAAGAGTTTGATTAGCTTTTATAGTGGTGTTGGTATTATTCAGCGTTGTTGAATTTTCCCCGTACGGAGTGTTGTTTAAATACAAATTGCAGTCATAGGTTGAATTTGTTCCAGTAACATTGAACTCAAAAGATTGAGGGTATTGAAGAATACTGTTATTCACAGGGCTTACAAGACTCACATTCATAAAAATTTCATTGAAAATATACGTTCCAGTTGAATTCTCGTTTCCGGCAAGATCAGTACAGTTAACCATCCAAGGGTAAACTCCGAGTGCAATATTAGATGAAGAGAAAATTGTCGTGTTTGTATTGTTAAGCGTTGTACCGTTGTTATTCAGAAACTGCCACGCTCCATACTCGAAAACAAAAAACGAACAATTTGCAGTTTGAGAAAGAGATGAAG
>CAYMAH010000049.1:0-8217 GCA_964388435.1 Microcaldota archaeon
GCCAAATCCACCATCTTTACAACCTGCCCTGTCAACGTAACTTTCAACAACTGTGCGGCTACCCCCCCGTCGCCAAACAAAGTGGTACCAACACCTAAACCCGTACCAAATCCAAATAACCTTGATAACCTTGCTTTTTACCAGCAGTTCAACATACAAAGCAGTCCATTTAATAATTACCTGTTTACGCTTGAACCAACCTCTTCAACATCTCAAAAAGGGTACGTTCTTCTCACTCCTTCCACTCAGTTCATAGCCTACCTTCCAAACGCTCAAAAAAACAACGTTCAACTATCCATAGTTCCATCATCATCAACCGCCATTCCAAATGCCAATTGTCCACAAAATAATTATCTAAGCTGTTGGAATAATTTCACAACCGACACTCTCACCATAAAAGCGGATCAATTATTCCAACATAATGGCAATTATAATACCAGCCAGACTTTTGACATCCTTTTAAAAACAAGCGACAATAATATATTGCAGGTTAGTCAGATAAACAATGCAAACGCACAAACGGCAATTAAGTCCGTAACCGATAACACCATCAACAATAATGTTGTGTTGTACATAAGCCCGAATTATGTCGCCAAAACTCCAACAACGCCTTCAACAACCAGCGTTTTTTCCGCGTGCGACACTCCAACACTACATCCAATTGGAAACATTTGGGTTTTTACAACAACATCTAGTTCAACTACCGCCCAAAATGGAGTCACAATTGAATCCTTTAAAATGCTTTGTGATGATGGTGAAAATTGTCAAACAAACATTCCATCAAATAATGTGTATGGATATGTTTGCATTGATAACAATGAATTAAATACGCAAACCCTGGCGTTAATGTTTAATAATTATAAAGATAATTATCTAATGAGCTGGAACAAAATCGGATCAGATATGAATGTTTTATTAACAAGCAATAACTATCAATCGATAAACGCACTTAATGGCATAAAAGGCAATTTCATTCAAATTGGGATCACTCAATCAGATTTGATTAATCCATATCAGTCTCCAGAAGCAATAAGATTTTATTGCAAATTTTGGCCAAAATCAGCCACAGATTCTTGTAACGGACAAAACCCTAATTCTCAACCTCAAATACTAGCAGGTAGTTAACAGAGTATAAATAGATTCTTCAGCCAGGGTTTCGGCAAAAGCGGTAGTATTATTAAACTGAATCTTAGGTTAACTCCAAGCGGCTCGTCTCGCTATTACTGTAGCGCATGGCCTGGCGTAAATGATAACTGCGACGGTAGCACGGGCAGTTCCACACCACAGCAATTGTCTGTTTCTTGATTCAAACTTGCTTTTTAATCCCAGGTTTTTTTAATAATTTAATTTTAAAACAGTGGTTTCACTGTTTTTCCTAGAAAAGATTAAAAACCTGTTTTTTTTTCTTGATTTAAATGAAGTAGTGGGGTATGAAGAATATTTTGGTGTTTTTGATTGTTTCCACTCCAAACTTTCCTTGATTGAAGATTACCGCTTTTTTGGGTTTGTAGTTTTCTATAAAGTTCAGCATGGAAGCGCTGATCTTCGCGTTGTTTGTTTTTACTTCTATTGGGATTGTTTCGTTGCTGGTTGATAGGGTGAAGTCAACCTCTGCTTTTGCGGTTGTCCTCCAATAGTTTATTTTTGCTTCAGGGTATTTGTCCAGCAATTCTCTTAGAATGAAGTTTTCAAGAAGTTGTCCCGCGTCTGACCTGTTTTCCAGTGGCAGGAAGTTTCCTGTTATGAAGTTTCTGAGTCCGGTGTCCAGAAAGTAGATTTTTTTTGATTTTTTTAATTCCGTGGTCAGGCTTTTTGAGAATGGGGCGAGCGGTATTAAAATGTATGTTTGGTGGAGAATGTTGAGATAGTCTTCGACAGTGTTGTATGCCATTCTTAGGTTTTGAGTCGCGTTCGAGTGGTTGAACAGCCCGCCGTTGTTAGCGCTTAGATATTTTAGGAAGTCTCTGAGCTTGTCTGGGTGTCTGATGCCGAAAAAGAAAGCTATGTCTTTTTCCAGGTATGTTGTTATAAGATTGTTGAGGCGTTCTTTCTTTTTGTCCGCTTCTGGAGTGTTTACAATGGCCGGAAAGCCTCCGTAGGTTATGTATTCGTTCATGAGTTTTAGGAATTCTTTTTCAAGTAATGGCGCGATGTTTTTGAGGGTTCCTTTTTTTATGAACTCGTCGAACGCGTTGTTGAAGTCTAGGAATATTTTGTGGAGGTCTTTGGCTTTCCATAGCAGGAATTCTTCAAAACTCAGTGGGAAGAGTTCAAAGTAGGCGCTTCTTCCAACAAGGTACCCGCCAACATTTATTTTGATGTCAAAAGAGCCTATTGGAACAGAAACATTTAAATATTTTATGTAGTATGGTTTATGATTTATTTTATTATTTATATATTATGGTGATTGAATTATTTTTTTTAAACTTGGCCTTTGGCTGAAACCGGGTTGAAGTGGGTTTTAATACCGTTAATTATTCTAAAAGTAGGGGATTTCTACAGAGCTCTTTTTTTGAAAAGGTTTTTAAAGCTTTGAACTTTTTCCTTATAACTAATGGATTATAGTGATTTTTTTGAGAAGAGTGTTTCGGCGTGGAAGGCTTTCCTGCTGTTTTGGAATATTTTCTTCTTTCTTTTTATTTATCTTTATTATTTTTCTAGTTTCGTTTTTCTTGGCTTGAGTGATTGGCTGCTTTACCTTCTCGCGTTTATCGGCTTCGTGCCTCTTTACGTTGGTTTGGAAGAGAACATTAGGCTTTTCACCCCTGTTTTGTTTTTCCTGGCTTTTTTAGTAGGCTTTGCCGCCAGCAGCTTTCTTGACTTTATTTTCCTTGTTTACTTTTTTTTCTCGGTTTTCGGTTTTGTTTTTTATGAGGTTGTGTGGAAGGGGTTGGAAGAGCGTAGAAGGTTGGAAGTGGAGAGGTGGGAAAGTTTGGAGAATGAGAAGACGGATAGGTGGTTGGATGAGATAGAGCAGAAGAGGAGGTTGAAGGTAGAGGAGGAGGTTGAAAGAAGGGTGGCAGAGGTTTTGAGTGAAAGGGGTTTAGGAAAGGTTAGAACTGAAAAGCCTGTTGAAAAAAAGCCTGAGGCAAGCATTGAGGGTGACAGGCTTAGAAGGGAGAAGAGGATTTTAACTAATATTAGGAGAGGGGGTTGGGTGAGGGTTGGGGATGTCATGCTTTTTAATGAGTGTAGCAAGCGTACGGCGGTTAGGGATTTGAATTCTTTGATTGACCAGCGTTTGATTAGAAGGACTGGCAGGTCAACTGGTGTTATTTACGTGTCTAGCGTGTGAGTGGAGCGTGCCAAACATCGTGCAAAAGCGTGCCATTGTTTTTGCGAAAAGCGTGAGATTGCGTGCAAAAGCGTGCCAACTCGTGCCATTTCACGTCTGAAAAGTTGACAAAAATGCGGTATTAAATAAACTAAAGTGTAGCGGAGATACTACGCTTTATTAGTTTTTGGTATTAGTTATTTGTTGTTTTTAGTGTTTGATTTTGGAGTGTTTTTTAAGATTTTAATATTTGTTGTTTTTTAAAGATGTTTTTTTTTAAGTGACTTGTTGTTTGAGTTAATGGTTTTATGGTTAAATTTTAGAGTTTTAAGTGATATCCTTTTTTGTTATTGTTTTTAGGTTTTATGGAATTGTTTTTGGATGGTTTTTTTTTTGAGTGTTTTGTCGGGTTTTTAATTGTTTGATTTTAAAGTTTTGATTGTTGTTTTTACTGTAAAGCTGGTTTTAAGAGGTTTTTTTTTTGTTTTTATTTTTGTCGGGGTTTTGGAGTGCGGGTTGGTTTTTATGTGCGATGCTTTCAAGAGATTTAAGGATTTTTAAGGTTTAAACTTGTTAGCGGATCTTCAGGGGGATTGTAATGTTGGAGGTTGGATTATTCTGTTGAAGAGTATGGTTTTTTTTCAGGGTGGGTTCAATTGAACGTGAATTTGGATTTTAAGAAGAGGAAAACCAGTCCTGAAAAAATGGTTTTAAATTCTTTTTTTTTTTTCTTCTTATGGTTTTGTTCTTTTCTACTTTCAGGGTGGGGGGTTGGTGCCGCTCGTGGTTTTGGTTGCGCAAAAGGCTTTTGGCTGTCAAAAGCCGGGTTGGGGGTGGAGGATTATTTATGACTTGTATCGGGTTTTGAGCGTTGAATTCTTTTTTCAAACCGGGGGTTTTGCAGGTTTTTGATTATTCTGATTCTTTGTTTGACTTTACTGGTTTTGATGAGAATTTTATTGAAAACGCGGTAAAATTCGTTCAGTCAATTGATGATGAATTGATGATGAAGCGTTAAGTGCTTGCGATGCTTTATATTTTGAAGTGGTAGGCCAGCGGGTTGGAGGGGCTTTGAAAAAGGGTTTGATTTTGATTAAAACTAAAAGTCAGTGAATAAAAAAAAAGCGCTGGAAGCAGGGTGTAATCCGCTGGGGGGGTGAGCATGGTGGTTATGAGTTTTAAAAGAAGGTTTTTATTCTTTGCTTTTTATAATGTTTATGATGGCTTTGAGTTTGAATGAGTGGTATCGCGCTTTAGAGGATAAGTACTACGATTTGATGGATTCGCTTGAAGACAAGACGCATGTTTACGAGTGGTTTGTCAACCCTTTGGAGGATAAGGGGGTTCCAAGCTTTCCTGTTTTTATTTTGATTATTCTTGCCTTGATAGCGGGAATTGCTTTTCTTGTTTCAACTTTTTTAATTCCAAGCCAAACTGTAATGCAGTTGAGTATAATGTCAAGCGTCGGGCCGTCGCCTGTTCCTAACGCGACTGTTTCAGTTCAGTACGGCAGTCAGATTTTAAACAATAAAACTGATGAGAATGGAAATGTTAGTTTCACCGTTCCGGCTGATACGATGGTTTCGGTTTCTGTAAACGCTCAGGGTTTTAATCCTGTTTCTGAGAAAATCACCACTTCTTCTCAGTCTATAACGATTCCTTCGGCTATAACACTTGGTTTTGCTTCTGTTGCCCAGCAGGAGGTTTTGTTTAATGTTGTCGATCAGAATAACAATCCACTTCAAGGGGCTAGTGTTGTTGTTAACAGTGTTAATGGTGGGAGTGCTTTGACGGTTTTGACTGATTCAAGTGGTCACGCGGTTTTTAATGTCACTTCCAATAGTATTTTAATGTACACTGTTTCTTTGGCTGGCTATCAATCGGCTTCCGGGAGCGTTTCAAGTAATTCTGCTAATCAGACTGTTTCTCTTACAAGTTCAAGCACGGTGGATCAAATGTTGGGAGGAAGCAAGCCGAGCGATGGTTTGGTTTTGGTCAGCGTTAATGATTCGAATGGAAATCCTGTTTATGGGACTGTTAATTTTTATGATGCCGTAAGTAACAAGCTTTTGGGTTCTGATACTGAGAATGGAAGTTTTTCCTTTAACATTACTTTAGGTGAGAGTGTTTATGTTACTTACAGTGGGAGTGGGTATTTGTCTCAGACAGGTAATCCTCAGACTGTTTCAAGCGAGACGTTTTTCAGTTTAACCGTTCAGCAGGCCAGCGCTTCTGTTTCTGAAAATATCAGCGTCAGTGTTGTTGATCAAAATGGTAATTCTTTGACCGGGGTTGAAGTTCAGCTTTTCAATGGAAATTCAATTCTTGAAAGCGGTTTGACCGACTCTTCTGGGAGCGTGGGATTCACGGTTTCTAAAACGGTTGGTTTTAATTCTTTGTATTTAACAGCTTATGAGCAGGGGTATGTTCCGGTTCAGGTTGCAAGCGTTTCTTTGAGTAATAACATTGTTTTGAATCAGCTTCTTGTTGGGGGGTATGGAAGTGTTAATGTTAATGTGGTTGATGCCGGGGGTAACCCTGTGGTTAATGGGAATGTTAATTTTTACACTGCGAGTGGTTTGAACTTGGGGGTTTACCCGGTTCTTCAAACGGATACTAATGGTAATGTTAATTTTCAAGGTCTTCCTTTGAACGTTTCTTTGATTGTAAAGGCTAGTTTTAACAGTGCTTTTGGTTCTAGTGATTCTTTTGTTTTAATTGGGGGTGAAACCGATAATTTGAGTATTCAGCTTTCAAGGCCTTTGGCTACGGTTGTTGTTAATACTGTTGATATGATTTCTAAAAAGCCATTGTCAGGCGCAAGCGTTTTAGTTTCGACCAGTCAGGGTTTGAGTGTTGCTAACTGCACTACTAATGGTAAGGGGGTTTGCGTTTTGAACAGCGTGTGGGCTGATGGCACGCAGCTTGTTTTCACTTCTTCTTTAAGTGGTTATTCTTCTTACACTTCTGCTCTGGTTAGCTTCACTCCTTTGAGTGATAATATTGAGAATATTAACATGGTTTCGAATGCTTTTAATAATCAAACGTTGGTTGTTTTTGACGGGGTGACCACTCTTGATGGGGCTCCTGTTAATAGTTTAACTCAGGGAGGTTTTTTTGTTTTCCATTTTACTTCTAGTTTTGTGAATTCAAGCCAGCAGGAAAGTTTGATGTTCAGGGTGGGGGATCAAAGCACGGTTGATAATGAAAGTGCTTATATTTCAGGTTTTTCCTACTCTCCTTCTATTCAACAGCCGGTGGTAATTGAAAGTTCTAGTTATAACCCTTCTGGAGATTGTACGCCTGATATTTTAAACAATCCCGTCGATAATGAGGGGAAGTGGGTGGAAATAAAATATAGTGGTTTGAGCGGGACCGCCGAGTTGAATGCCATTGTTTTTGTCAAGCCCAACACCGTGGGGCAGAGTGTTGATTTTTATTACAGGGCGTCAAGCGTGGTTGGCAGTGTTTATTCTCGTGATCCTTTTGACAATGCTTTGAATTATTCTCAAAGCATTCAGGGGTTGGCTTCCTGTTATGCGAACTCCCATCTTTTGAATTATAATATTATTCAGGGGAACAATTACTGCAATTCTGATGGTAGTGCTTGCGTTGAACTGACTTTCGACAATCATTCCAGTCCTTTTACTGGTTTGTTGAACGAGCCTTTTACTGTTAATTACAAGCTTGAGAATTTCGGGCCGGTGGATGCTCAGAGTGCTTACGTGGTGGTGGAAAGTCTTGGTAATAATATTATTTTTAATAGTTATGCTGGTGATGGGAGCGCTTCGGTTAATGATAATTTTTCTTCGAATGTTCTTTTAGGCGCTTCTTCTTCTAACTATTCTGGGAGTTTTACTGCTGTCGGGGTGATGCCTGTTTCTTCAAGTCAAGTGTATTTTGAATTCGGGGATCAAAGAGGGGCTATATTGTCAACGAAAGGTTTTGTTTCTGTTTCAGGGGTCGATGGTTTGAACGTGCAGGTTTCTTCTTCTAATTTTACCGTTGGCAAAAAACAAACTCTAACCGTTCTTGTGACAAGCGTTTCAAACAACCTGCCTGTAACCGACGCTACAATTTCTCTGAATGAATTGCAGGGGAGTGTTTTCAATGGAAACCCGCCCTCTCCTGTTGTTGGAGACAACGGTCCTGGAAGCGGGGAGAATGGAAAGTATGTTTTTAATAATCTTATAACGTTAGGTCCGGGTGTTTTTCAGGTTCAGGCTTCAGAGCCTAACTTTCAGCCTGGAAGCGTTGATTTGAACAGTATTCAAACGGATTTTTTCACTATCAGTCCGAGTGATTACCTTCCTTTGACTTGTAATTCAACTAGCATGCAGGTTACTAACACTCTTGACATTCCTGTTTCTTTGACAATAAGCGCTCCCTGTGTTAATGTTACGGGGTTTAACGTTCCTCAGGAGCCTAATGGAAATTATTTCATTTCCGCGGTTAATCCCGGAAGCACTGTTTTTCTGGGGGTTCAACCGGTCAGCGCGAGCAGTTGTATTATGACTTTTACTTCTTCTGATCCTAGGAGTGGTTATAATTATTTTAACCAGCTTCAGGTGCAGAATAATTGCAACACTTTCGGTCAGGTTAATTATAGTGGTGCCGCGGGGGTGATTCAAATTCAAAATGGGGCTTTTGTTCCAAATTATTTGGAGATTTACGCCACTCTGGCGCAGCAGTATGGGGCTCAGCAGATGAACAATTACTACACTGCCGGAAGCTTGTACAACACTCCGGGTTTTGGGACGAACAGCGTTTACGGTCCTCAATACGCTTCAAATTACCTGCCTGGGCAAACCGCTTTGCAGTATCCTTACAATCAAAATCTTCTTACTCCCAACTCGCCTTTTAATTATAATTATTATGCTCAAACCGGTATTAATCCTGCTTCGAATCCAATGCTTTCGCTTTCTTTCAATGCCAACAGTCAG
>CAYMAH010000050.1:0-16394 GCA_964388435.1 Microcaldota archaeon
CCCGTAATGTTAGCGTCGGTCATGTTGAGCAGAAAAATCGCGGTTATGGCTTGGGTGGAGAAAAGGTTGTTTGTTATGGTGAAGTTTAGGTTGTTGAACCCTCCACTTCCGCCGTTAGGCCCTACAATTCCGTAATTCCCGTTGTTTATTGTGTTAGAGTTTATAATTGTGTTATTGACGGCGGTGCCGTACGTCACTGCCGACTCTCCTGAGTAAAGATTAAAAGTGTTTGATTCGATGTTCGTGTTGCTTGAGTTTCCAAGTGTCACTCCAGTGAGATTGGTGAAGGTGTTTGAGGTGATTGAAGTTGAGCCAATGATTTGGGATAAGGATATGCCGGCCTGGGGCGAGTTTGAAAAAGTGTTCGAGTTTATTAGGGTTGCGGACGCGCCGTATACCATTAATATTAAAGAGTCGTTTATGATGTTGTTGAACTGGTTGCCGGTAAGGTTAGTGTTTGACACGTATGCTATGGCAACCCCTCCGTACGAGTTTTCAATGGTGTTGTATTTGAAAAAGTCGCCGTTGGTTTCGACTATGATCGCGGGATAGTTGTTTGGAATGTTGTTGAAAACGTTTTGGCTGTAAACATTACCCGCGCTGCTTCCCGTAATCGAAGAGGGGTAGTAATTAACCAGAAGGCCGAATTGGTTGGCTTGAATGCTGTTTCCCGAGATTGTGTCGTAGCTCGAGTTTACTAGGTAAATTCCGGTGGTGTTGCCTTGAATGGTGTTTCCCTGTATTATTTCATTGTCCGCATTTTCAATGTCAAGTGGCGCGTTCATATTGTTTAAATTGTTCGATATTATGTTGACGTTTGAAGCGTTGATTTGTATTTCATCAGCTCCTGAGACAGTGCTTGACTGAAGCGAGAAGGTGCAGGTGGAGCATACTTTGAAGGTATAGGTGTAGCCGGTGTAGTTTTCGATGGTGCTGCTGTCCTGCACGTTGAAAACTCCGGCAGGAGCGCTGCTGTTCACGTTTATTCCTATGCCTCCGTTGGATGGAGAGTTCATTTGTAATATTACGTTGTTGAGTGACAGGTTTGCCCCGGCGCCTATGTTGAGGCTTCCGTTCAGTATGATGTTTTCGTTTGTGCACACCACGCTTCCTGTTATGTTCCAGTCGCCCGCGGGGGGCGTGCACCCGGTTGAGTTTGAAACTGAGCTTCCCGAGACTGTTATTGTTTGAACTCCGTTCAGCGTGGAGTCGAAGTAGGCTTGGTAAGTGCCTGAATTTTGAAAAGAAAGCGTTACGTTCTGGCCTGCTGATAAGGTGGAGTTGTAGAAAGTGTTTCTTGTCGGATCTAAGATCGTTAGATTGTGGTCGGTTGCCAGGTTGTTTACGAAAAGGATCGCCTGGCTAGGGTTAAGGCTTAGGGCGGATCCTGGAAAGCTTGAAAAAAAGAGCGTGTCTGAGGGTCGGGCTATGTTAACGCTTTCTAGGTTTGACAGTATGGTGTTTGAGGAGTTGACGTTTTGGTAGCTTGGCGCGAATACCTCTGTCTTCAATAGAACTATCACAATCGCTACTATCAGCAGCACTCCTGCCATTAGTAAGATGTATTCAAGCGCTCCCTGTCCTTTGACTTTCATTTTGCAAAAAAAACCTTTGGTTTTTATTTTTAAACAATTTTATCCGCGATTGTGTTTTTAATGTTTTTGGTTTTGCGCTTTTAAAACTCGGTTTTTTCTTTAAAAAAAAGGAAAGATAGTTTTAAAAACATGAAATGTGTTTGATACTGTTTATGAAAAAAGAGGATAGCAAAATTCTCGCGGCGGCTTCTTACGTTTTGCTGGTTTTAAGCGGGGTTTTGATGCTCGTGTTTAAGGAGGAGGATGATTTCGTTAAATTCCATTCCATCCAGTCGATTTTGTTCAGCGTGGTGTTTTTTATAGTGTGGATTGTTTTGAGGCTTTTCGAGTTTATAATTTCATTCATTCCTTTCACCCAAGCTTTGATTTGGTTTTTGGACTTGATTTTAGCGGTTGTTTTCATTGCAGCTTGGCTTTACTTGATGTACCAAGCTCTTGAAGGGAAAAAATATACAATCCCGTTTTTCAGGGATTTCATGAAAAAATATGCTAAATAATATCAGGAAGTGTTGTTTTAACCCGAAGTATTTTTTGATTTCACTGGTAGTTGCGGTAGTTTCAATTGTTGTCTTTTATTTAGCCTTAACTTCCATTCCATATAATCCTTTGAACGCTTCGAATTCTCTTCGGTTTCAGGATTTTGTTTTTATTTTTGTCGTTTCCATTCTTTTCGCTGTGAGCGTGGCGCTTCAGCTTTACTCTTTCGATATAATTAAGAAAATATCAAAAAGAGGGGTGGCGGGGGGTTTAAGCGCTTTCATCGCCGGTTTGATTGCCGGCATTACAGGGGTTGCTACTTGCACCGCATGCGCTGTTTTCCTGATTTCTTTCATCGGTCTTCCCGGAATGCTCTTTTTTTCGGAGTATTCAATTGAAATTAAAATCATTACCATTGTTTTGCTTTTGACTTCCATTTACTTCACTTCAAGGAAAATAGACTCAAGTTGCGAGGCTTGCACTGTTGATTACGGTAAAAAGCAATCAAAAAGAATTTAAATACTGCATTCAAAAAAATAAAAGTATGAAAGAAGATCACACGTGGATAACGGTTATAGTCGCAGCGGTTTTGATTTCAGTGGCGGTTATTTACAGCGCGAGCGTGGTTTCAAACTCTGTTTTAAGTTTAAGTCAGTTTAACTCCAACCAGAATTTAAGAACCCCTTACAATTCAAATTCCAGCAGTTTAACAGCCACTTCAAGCAATAATTCGGTAAATAACGGATTAAATGTTAGTTTTGGAAGTGATTATATTGGAAGTTTAAGCGCTCCGAACAAAATAATAGAGTTCGGCGATTATCAGTGCGTTTACTGTGATTTGTTCTACACTCAGTCAGAGCAGGCCATAATGGGTTATGTTAATTCGGGAAAAGCGGTTTTCGCTTTCAGGGATTTTGTGTTGATAGGGCCCGACTCGCTGACAGCGGCTGAAGCTGCCAGGTGCGCCGGGGATCAGGGAAAATATTGGCAGTACCATGATTATCTTTATTCTCATCAGGGAGGGGAGAACAGCGGATGGGCTAATGTCACGAATCTAGAATCGTACGCGGTTCAGTTGAATCTTAGTTCCACACTGTTCGACACCTGCCTTGAAAGCGGGAAGTATAAGAACGCGGTGTTGCAGGACACTCAAACCGGCAGGGATTTAGGCGTTCAGGGGACACCCACTTTTTTCATCAACGGGAAGATGTACGTGGGCGCTTTGTCTCCATCGCAATTGCAGTCGATTCTGGGAAGCTGAAACTTAACTTCTAATCATTTACGTACCCGCATTGGAAAAAAAACTTTAAATTCAAGTATTACAAGTAATACAAACATTTTAAAAGAAGTTTAGCGTTTTAATATTACATGAGCATCTATACTATTAGAAATTTGGATGAAAAAACAAAACACGTCATACGCGACTACGCAGTGCAGCATAATTTGAACACTGCTGACGCAATACGCTACCTTGTTTTTGTTGGAAAAAAAACGAAAACAGAAAGTAAAAAATACAAAAGCTTTTTCGAAATCTATGAGAAAGTGAAGTTCAAAGGCGGGAAGGATTTAAGCGCAAAGGCAGACGAGCTGATTTACGAATGATAGTTTTTGACGCTTCATTTTTAGTTGCGTTTTTCAATGAGGATGACGCCTTCCATCAAAAAGCGGTTTCTGAAATGAAAAATTTTGAAAAAGAGGCGCAGATAATAAGCGATTACGTGATAAATGAAACTGCCACAGTCTTAAACTACAAGTCTGGCTTGAAAAACGCGGTCGCATTCATTGAGGGGGTTAGAAACAAGGAAAACACTGAGATATACCATTCAGATGAAAATGATTTTGAAAACGCTTTGGAGATTTTTAAAAAACAAAAGCACGGGCTAAGTTTTACCGACGCTTCGGTGATTCACCTTGCGCTTGCGACGCAATCTAGAATAGCAACATTTGACGGTAACATGATCAAAGAGTTTGAAAAATTAACAAAAAAAGAAAGGGTAAATTTTATTAATAAAAAACAATGATTGAGAAATGAGGTTTTTGGTAGTTTCAGACTTGCACGCCGAGGACGAAGCGCTTGAAACGCTGGAGAGAATGATTGAAAAAAACAATCCTGATTTGATTTTGATTCTTGGAGATTCGGCTTTGGACTCGATAAGCTACGCCGAGAGAATGCTTGAAATCACAAACCCCGGTAAAACGCTTTTGATTAATGGCAATAATGAAATGCCCGAGCTTCAGGATTTTTTCATTCAAAAGGGCGTGAGCATCGACGGCAAGATGAGAAAAATAGGTGGTTTCACTTTCATCGGGTTCGGCTCAAGCCCTCACGGGCCTTTCCACACCGTAAACGAGAAGAGCGAGAGTGAAATCGAGGATGGTTTGGAAAAACTTTTTCAAAAAACACTTGAAAATGAAAAAACAATCATGGCCACTCACGCGCCTCCTTACGGGGTTTTGGACGAGGAGAAAGGACTCCACATTGGAAGCAAGGCAATAAAAAAAATAATAGAAGAGCGTCAACCTTTGATTAATTTTTGCGGTCACGTGCACGGAAGAGAAGGAGTTGAAAAAATGGGAAGAACGCTTGTAGTGAAAGTGGCGTCGCTCATGCTCAAAAAAGCCGTGTTGTTCGAGTCTGAAACGATGAAAGTCGCCTTCCCAAACCTTTAGGATTATTTCATAAGTCCATAGCATTAAACTTCTTTACGTGTTCTGCAATGCGTGTGATTCTTTCAGGGATTTAAGCAGTTTTTCATCAGCCGTGTAGAGGACCGCGTTGTTCAGAGCGGCTAGAGCAACGTAGGCAGCGTCGTAAGCAGTTATGTCATAATAAGAGATTGCTTCTATCGCCTTATTTTCAAGCTCGTCCACATCATGCAATTCAAAACCATATTTTCTTATTGCCTTCACCGCCTCTTCTAATTCAATTTGTTTAAATTTCTTGAATTTAAGCGTATTTATAAGCTCGTATATTATTAGCGAGGGAAGTAGAATCTCAACCTTTTCAGCCAGGTAACTGTCTTTTATTTCAAACGCTTTCTGAGAGTATTCCTCGTCCAAGAATAATTTGACTATCACACCAGCGTCAAGAACCAGTTTTTTTCATAACGTGCATCCCTTGCTTGTCTTATGATGTCAGTGCTGTCCAAACCACTCGCTTTTCTGAAGAGTCTCATCCTAAGAACTTCAGCCTCCAGTGTATTTCTTTCTTTGCTTATCCTCTCAGAAATAAACCCTCTTATAAGCGCAGACCAGTTAACATTCATTCTTTTCATCTTACGCTTAAGATCAGCGTCAACTTTCACCAACACTTCTTGTTCGTATCTCATTTCACAATCACCTTCTCCCTTCAAGTATATATCAAAGTTTAAAATGTTTTGCTTTGATAGAGATAAACAAAACATTCACCGCAGACAAATCAGTAATCTCTTATAAAGTAGGAGTTTTAAGATGGTAAAATAAAAGAAATTCAGAATAGCATAATCAGAATATTCCAAAACTAATGATTGTATTGTGGAAAAAAAATTAAACAAACGGTTTTTTTAAACTTCGTTTCTCTAAAACAATATAGCATGATTAAAATCTTGAAGGGGGATGTGGAGTTCAGGAAGGCCGGGGAAAATGATATTCCAAGCTTGATTGAACTCATAAACAAGAGATGGGACAGAAAGGTCAGCGAGGAAGAGTTGAACAACAGGATTAAGCATGGCGTGGAGTTTGTTTCTGTTCACAAGCCGACCGGCAGAGTTATAGGGCAGATGAGCGGAATAATCACAAAAGATTTCAAGCCGTCTTGGCTGGAACATATTGGAGGGGGTGACATTCAAAAAAGGTCCAACAGCAAGGGCAGGGTTTTGACGCTTTACCAGTTGACCGTGAATCCTGACGTCAGGGTGGAGGGCGCTAGGATTTCTGATGAGCTTAGAAATCATCATTTGAATCATATTCATAGTCATGTTCAAACGCTTGACGTGAAGAGCGGTTTTTTGAAGATTTTGGGTGGTTTTGTCAGAAGGAAGTTTGAGATTAGGACTCACAGTCCGATTCAGGATTTGAGCGAGATGATTTTCAAGAATGAGAAGTTCAGGAGGCACTTGCACGACAAGTTTAAGTTGAGGTTGAATGATGAGAGTGATTTTTTCAAACTTCCAGCCAAGACTCAGAGGGTCATAGCGCTTGAAAGGTTGAATTACACCGAGCCGTTCATTGACAAGAGCGAGGTGGGGGATGAGAGGCAGAATGAGAAAATTATGGCTCTTCAGAAACGTCTTTTTGACAGGACCAAAGACCATTTTCAAACTTTTAGGATAATGGAGGCCAGCTTGGATGACAGGCCGGACGCTTTTGAAAGGTTCAAGAAGGAGGGCAGGGACATAATCAAAAAACTGTACAAAAAAAGGTTTGGTATTGAAGAATTTATTGATTTAACGCAGAGAAAGGCCGAGTCCACTCTTCGGTTTCACGTTGGCGGGGGGGCTAGGATTGACAGGATAATTCCAGGGGGCAGCGAAGAGAAGCACAGGAGCCTTGGAATTGCGGTTTCGTATCGTTACTAAAATTCAAAACAAGAGTTTATAAAGCGCGGGAGCCTTGGAGTGGCGGTTTCCTACTTGTATACCTAAACGCCAGTAACCTTAAACCAATTTATACCTTTACTAACTTTTAATCAGCTTCCCCCTTTTTTAAAAGTCTATAATTGTATTAATAGACTTTTAAATAAAGTCTATGATTACAATAGTAAATCTTGAGTGTTCAACGCATTGAAAATTTAATAGCGGCTCTCTTCTAACTTTGAATACTTTTCATAAATTTTCATGACGGTTTTGCTTGTTTTGGCATCGTAAAACGATAAGTAACTCAATAGTTTTTGTTTGTCTAATGCTTTGCAAAGAAGGGCGTAATCGTCGGTAGAGATTCTGGTTCTAAAGTAAACGAAGTCTATAAGAGTTTTTTCCGGGTCTGACACTGGAATCTTGCGATTGTTGTACAAAACGGTTGAAAACCCGAAAAAATATTTTGGTGGAATGTGGTGAACGTCAGCCCAAAAATCGCTGTCGTTGAATAATTTTACCTTGTTTCTCTTCACGTTTTTTGTGGTTATCACGCAGACATGCGTTAGTTGGCTCCATATCTCTCTGCAGGTCATTGCAAAGTGCATTCCGTAATAGAAAGGCTCAAACAGGTATCCTGACAAGAGTTCGTCTTTCTCCAGAGTGTAGTGGGATTTTCTGATAAGGTATAATTTTTTTTTAGAAGCCATGTAGCTTATCAACTCTCTCAAGCTGTTGTCATCAATCCTGCCATTAAGGTAGAGCTTGACATCACGGTAAGTGAAAACAGGATAGCCTGAAAATCTCGTTAAAATATCGTTTATTATGGTCATTTCATCCACTCGTTCAAATCGCCGATCATTTTTTCAAAGCTTGGGGTCAAACCATCCAGCATGAGAAGCTCAAGCATGTAAACATTTACTGGTTTTTTGTTTTTTATTTCACTCAGCAACGCGTTCAATCTTTCCCTGGTTTTTTTTAAAGGGTTTGGAATGGAGTTTCTTAAAACCCACATGTCGTAAAGATCCTGAACCTCCTCTTTTTTATTTTTGATTTTATCAGCATAGGCGTTGATTTTCTCGTTTAAAAGCGCTTCAGGAGTCAGCGCGATGATCAATCTCTTTCCACCGCTTACAGTGAGGTAATCCACTTCGTCACCTTGCGCGTAATCAAAGTTTATGTCCAGTTTTACTTTTGTGTCTGTTTGGACGGTGACTGAAAAAGTGTTTATCTGGTTGAAGTAGCCTCTTTCCTTTATCGCCAAACCTTTTTGTTTTAAAAAATCCAGAAGAGATTTGCAAAAATCTTCTATTGAGTCGGTTTTAAAATATATGTCTATGTCTCGTGAAAATCTTTCCCCTCCATAACACCTCCAAACCGCGGTTCCTCCGTGCATTGTGAGTTTTCTTGAGTACTCGCTGTAAAGAATGTCTACTAAGAAATCTTCTAGAATCGCTTTTTTCCTGTATTCTTCCACCCTAAAATTCCACATTAAACTCCACTTTATTATATAATTATATAACAATAAGTATTTATATATTTGGGTTGGTTTGGAAAATCAACTTTAAACATTTTATTCACTTAAATGAACATGATACAAACATTTTGTTCGCTTGCCTGAACAAAAAACAGGAATGTGAAAAAGTTCTATTAGAAGGCAAAGTTTGAAATCAGAAGGCTCGTTGAACTATAGCGCAAAACCAGAGTTGACTTTACGCCCCCACGCGAGCGGCGGGGCTGGGATTGACAGGATAATTTCAGGGGGCAGTGAAGAGAAGCACAGGAGCCTGTGGAATTGCGGTTTCGTGCAATCAATAAAGAAAGCCGAATAGGAACAGAGGTATTTTATTGTCGATAAAATCAAGGCTTTGAGCCGCGATGAAATCAGCTTCGTAGGATATTTTAGTGCTCCCTCCAACTTCAATAACCTTTCCCGCAACTTTAAAATCAGGGGTTTTCTGGCCTCTTTTTGTTTTGAAATAGCATTCAACGCTAGTGTTGTTAACCAAGAACTCTTCTCTCGCAGCTCCAACATCGGTCTTTTCACCCACCATCTCATTTAAAGCGCGCCTAAAAGGCGTTCTAAGGTAAATTTTCGGCTCTTTTCTAAAGCCAGTGCCGCATGGATATAAAAGCAGAATCAAGCCAACGCGCTGCAAGTCATACAGGATTTTAATCACAGTTGATTTGCTTATATTCAAATACCCTGCAAGCTGTGAATAGTTTGCCTCGTACGGTTTTGACTTTGCAATTCTGTAAAGTAATTTGTAGACATCATTTTCAATTTTAACATCGATTTCTCTCAGATAAGACAAGTCCGCGCTTATGATCTTTTCAAGCATGTTTGTTATTGGTTTTGGAAATTCTTCTTTGATTCCTTCAAATAACACGCCGTATTTTTGATACTCTTCCATAAACCCGTTCCATTTATTGTATTTTGTCACTATTTTTTTTCTTTCGTTTAAATCAAATAATTTATCCGTGGTGATAACGTCAATGTTAGCCCCGTGCTTTATGTTTAGATATTCTCTGAAGGACGGCGGCTTCAACTCGTGCATTATTACGCGCCTGCTGAGGTCAGCGCCTTTCCTCACCTCGATAGAGGAAGAGCCTGTAAAAACAATGTTCGCCTCCCCTTCATCATAAAACGTCTTTATGTCTGACGCCCAGCCGCTCCTTGAATTTATCTCGTCAATGAATATATTGCGATAACCTTTTGCAAGCACTTGTTTTACTATATCATACAAACTATCTTGAAAAAGGTATGCCGCGTCCAATGGAATGTACAACGCGCTTTCTTTTTTTGAGGCTAGTTGAAGAAGCATCACTGTCTTGCCCACCCCTCTAAGACCGTAAACGCCTTGGTAAAATTTTGGCGAAGCGTTGTCAATCTCGTTAAAAAGGTATCTTTTGATTGGGAAAGCAGCGCCGCCTGAAATCAATTTCTCGCTTGCCAAAACAAGCTTTGAAAAAACTTCGTCGTTCACGCATTTATTATAAAACAACAAAACTTTTAAACATTTTGTTCATTTAAATGAACGAAATATAAACATTTTGTTCGCTTACCTGAACAAAAAACAGGAGTGTAAAAAGTTCTATTAGAAGGCAAAGTTTGAAATCAGAAGGTTCGTTGAACTAGCGCAAAACCAGAGTTGACTTTACACCCACGCGAGCGGAGGGGTTAGGATTGACAGGATAATTCCCGGCTGGAGCGAGAAGAAGAGAAGCATGAGAGTGGCTGTTTCGTATAGGTATTAATTTTTTAGTGCCTGATGATCAAATCCTCATTTTCAGCAGTTCTTCATAAGCTTCGTCGCGATTCTTATAAAGCAGGAGAAGTATTTTACCTTCCCGTCTTTTCACTTTATAAACAAGCCTGCGGTGTTCTGTGCGTTTTGAGAAAACATTGGAGTGGTGCTCCATTGGTTTTCCGATTTCAGGGTTTTGCATTATATTTCCCAATAACTTTTGCAAGAGTTTGCGCTCGCTTCTATCAAGTTTTCTCACGTCCTTGTCGAAAACACTTGTGGATTCAAATTCCATTTTATTTTAGTCCAACTCGCTTGGCTGAAATTTTCTAGTTTTTATTTTTTCAGATTGAACCCCGTCTAGCGTTTTGTCAGTTAATTTGGTGAAAATTTCCTCTTCTGAGATGTTTTGTGTTTGCGCGAACTGGTAAAGCGCTAGTCTGACTGCTTCTGTTTTTGTTTTTGCATACCCGCGTTTGATCATGTTATCAACCACGCCTTCGGTGAACCCTGAAAGTTCTATGTTAACATTTACCATTAAATCACCCCTTTTTTAATAATAATTTTATAATATTTTAGTAATAAAAGCTTATAAACGCGTTGGTTTAAGTTATTGTAGTAGAAAAATATTAATAATTAAGCTATTACAATGACCAAAAGTATTAAAAATATGTCATTATAATAACATAAACAATGGAAATAGAGTTTTTAAAATATGTTATTAAAGACCAGAAGGACAAGTTACTTAAAACAAGCCCTGGCATGAGAAGAGAGCTCACTGAAAAAATAGAAAATGACCTAAACCTAAAGGAAATAGCAGTCCTTTTAGGGGTGAGGAGAGCTGGAAAGTCCACTGTTTTAAAACAAATCATTCTAACGTTGATGAAAAAAACAAGCGAAAACAATATTTTGTACGTTAATTTTGAGGATGAGAGGCTGAACGGGTTCACTTATATGGATTTTGAAAAAATGCATGAAGCTTACCTTCAGCTTTGCAACCCCAAAGGAAGGGTTTTCATTTTCCTTGACGAGGTGCAGGAAGTAAAACAATGGGAAAAATGGGCTTACAGGATAAGAGAGTTTGAAACAGCTAAACTGTTCGCCACTGGAAGCAATAACAGCATCTTAAAGTCAGAAGTGTCAAACGCTTTGACAGGAAGAAACATCACTTATGAAGAGTTTCCGTTCTCTTTCAAGGAAATCACTCCCAAAACAGACCTTTACACCCAGCAGGGGTTGGTGCAAACCCGCTCGTTGTTTGATGATTATTTAGATTACGGGGGGTTTCCAGAAGTATTCATTCAAAAAAGAAAAGATTTTCTCACGTCTTACTTAAGAGACATCATAAGCAGGGACATGGTGTCAAGATATGAGATCAGAAACGTAAAACAATTCGAAGAATTCATCGTGTATCTTCTTAATCTCTATTCAAAAAAATTCACGCTCTCCAAACTTCAACATGTATTCAACCTCGGAAGCCATAACACGGTCAAAAACTTCATTTCGTACGCTGAAAACGCCTACCTTGTATTCACGATAGAGAACTATTCAAGCTCTTTAAGCGAGGTGGTGAGAGCTCCAAGAAAACTTTATGTCATAGATCATGCTCTTGCAGCGCGGGTTTCAAACAACCCTTTAGCCGATATTGGCTCAAAACTTGAAAACATCGTGTTCATGGAGTTGAAAAGAAAACTGAACTTCGATGAAAAAATATTCTTCTGGAGCGACGAGAAGGAAAGAGAGGTTGATTTCATCATCAAAAAAGGGTTAAAAATAACAAAAGCAATGCAAGTCGCATACGATTTGAACAGGAAGGAAACTGAAACTAAAAACCTTGTTAAAGCGCTGGAACGCTTTAAACTCAGTGAAGGTACAATCATCACATTTGACCATGAAAGCATTGAAAACATAAAAGGCAAGAAAATAATCTTCACTCCCGCGTGGAAGTGGCTGCTCTCCAAGCCAGAACCTAAAGCTTAAACAGTTTTTTTGATGAAAACTTTCATTGGTTTGACTCAAAAGAAAGGAGGAGCCCACTCTTCGGTTTCACGCGGGCGGGGGGGCTAGGATTGACAAGAATGAGAGTTGCCGTTTCCTACAAGTATTGAAGTATTTTCTTTTTCTAAAAGCCTATTGTTATACTAATAGACTTTTTATAAAAGTTTATGGTTGTAATAGGAAACATTTAAAAATATTTATTTGCTAATGTAGATTAATGGAAGTTTCGATTTTGAAAAGAGTCATTCAAGAACAGGAAGCCAGCCGTATCGCGAAAATTGAAAATGAAAACATAATAGAAAGAGAGTTGGACAAAAACAGGGTTTTAAACGCGTTAAAATACCCTAATATTCTGATTATACTTGGAATCAGAAGGTGCGGCAAGTCTGTTTTTTCATGGTTGAGCCTTTCGAACAGGAAGTTCGGTTATATAAACTTCGATGATGAAGCGCTTTAAAATAATGTTCATTCTTGCATGTCTTGCATGGGGGGTGGTTATTGAAACAAGATTAAAACTGTTTTAGAAAAACAGAGCCAATGATTTGCTTTCATGATGGGCAACACTCAACCTCAGCGCAAGTTGAAGTTGAAGCAGCAGAGAACCCACAAATCCATCCCGAAGGACTACTAAAATTAGCCCAACTCTCATATATGGATGCTCCGCTAGTAATACATCCACCTGCGACTGGCTGTGTACTTGATGGGCAATTAACAGTAGTATAGTTTGTTGACGTAATCGGGCAGTTCTGGTACCAGGAACACGTATTATATGCCCACGGCGTGTGGCCTCCGATTGAAGCGGTTGAAGCGGTTAGAGCCCCGCCGTTTTGGAAGTAGCTGCTCGCAGCAACACCTCCTAAAAAGTTTGAATTGTTTGCAGTGCCCACAGTCATACTAGGATAATTACCATTAGTCAAAGCATAACTGCCTGCAGCAACACCACCAAGAAAATTGCTGTTGTTTGCTGTTGTTGCGTAACTAGCGTTTATCGAATTATTGGAGTAAGTGGAATTAACTGCTGTGATTGAGTTGAAGGAGTAGGGGGCGGCGCTTAAGGCAAGACGAGGAGACATCTCGCTGTCGCTGGCTACTGTTATTCCAAGGTAGTATTGCTGGTCGAAGGGGAGCGTTAAAGCAGTGACGCTTCCGATTAAAGCGCTTACCAAACCGTCTTGAACGTTTATGGTTTGGGTTTCATTGTAAAGGCTGATTCCACCGGTTGATGAGGTGTAGATGTTAAATGTCATGGCGGTGCTTCCGTTTATCAGAGCGCCGTTCTTGTCTGTTAGTTTTCCTTGGAAGGCGATTAGCTGTGGTATTGACGCGCTTGCAAGTCCTATGAAAGAGAACAGCGTTAAAATAAAAAAGATTTTGCTAAAGTTTTTCCTTATATTCAAAAAGTCCATTTTTTCAAGTTCACCCGTTGCAAGCAGGGCCCGCACATAAAATGTAGTCACTGCTCTTTATTAAACCGACTGGTCGGTATGTTAAATAAGCGCTTGTAAATTCGTAATCAGAACTGTTTATAACAGCTCCGGGAGCGGTTGAATTTGAACTGCCATTTACGCCTCCACCAAAGCTTTCACTTGTAAGGCAGTAGCTGCTTCCGCATGAAATCACCGGGGTTTGAATAACACCCGTTTGATTTGAAGTTTTTATGTAATTCGTTATTTGATTAGAAAGGTTTGAAGTCACGTTTTGAGAGGGCGTTAAAACAACGTTTTTTACCAGTACAACCGCCACTATGACGAAAACAATAACCCCTCCGGCTAGTAAAAGGTATTCAACCGCAGTCTGGCCTTTTGAATATTTCATTGAGTAATTAAATTAAGCAATAAGATTTAAAAACGTATTTATTATCGATAGAAGGAGTATTTGCAAAAAAAAAAGAACGGCGTTCTAAAAAAAAGCGCAGAGAAGAATGGTTAGTCAAAGTCTTTTATTTTGGTTTGTTTTTAATTAAGCTAATATAAAAAGTGTTTTTAATGATAAAAATAACAAACATTGAAAAAATTCTTCCCAGCGTTTTCAGATTAAACGCATGTTATGAAGTTGTCTGAGGGCAGGTTGGACAAAGAGAAACGTTTCGTACGCTTTTTAAAATATGAATCTTTCACGAATATTAAATGTATAATTCACAATCTATTTATGCGGTTATTCTTCGATAAGTATTTTGATGTTCAATTCTCTTTCAAGCCTTCTTGCAATCTTTTCAATTGGTTTAAAGGATTCGTTTTCGAATTTTTCCAGTTCTTTCTCGCTTATGTTCAACTTTCTTCCAAGTTCTTTCACGCTTAATTTTTTACCCAGTCTTGCCGCGCTTATGATTCTGCCATACCCTTCTATCAAGACAAGTTCTGTTGAATGGTTTTGGCTTTCAGGCTTAAAAGTTTCATTGAAGAGTTTTTTTTCAAGTCTTCCGAATTTTAAGCAGTTTTCGCACACGTTCAGTCTGGCGCCGTCGATTATTGCAATTGCTACAGCTTCGCGCCTCCCGCAAACCTCGCAGTCCATTTTTAAACGCCTCCAGCTTTTAATTTTAGCATGGCTAAAAGTCTACACAAAAATTATAATCGTCAATCATTTAAAACCCTTTCTGAAAGTGGTGTTGTCGCATTCGGTTGATACCTCTTCAGGTTGTTTGTGTGTTATCTATAATTATCGCGGTTTAGTGGTCGTTGAACTTACAAATACCAAAATACAAACTCTCGTACATGGAAAAAAAAATTCCTGCCAGCAGACTTCGGAGAATGATTATAAAACCATCAAATAAAAGGCATGCATAAAAAAAGCACAATTAACATTTATAGAGGCTAATGGTTCTATATTGCCTTTAGCAGGGGTTTTGGTTTTTCAGAAACTTTTTTTGACGTGCAAGGTTAAAAAATGAATGCGTCTTTAAAGTTAAAGAGTTTAAAAGAAAAAGGGATTTTTAATGAATAATGAAAGAATAGTTTGGTTGATTGTTTTCATCGCTTCAATAATTTTGTTCTTCACCGTGGCGCTTTCAAGGCTTGATCTTGCCGTTAAAACCTTAAGTGTTTTAGTTGTTCTGGCTGTAAACAGCATTAGCTTGGCGAAGGCCTTCAACACTGAGAATTACTATCTTTTCTTGAATATTAAAAGAACTGAAAAGGGCTTGAAGAAGATCAAACAATTGGCGTTGAAGTACGAGGGGACGATTAAAAAACTGGTTGACTTAGGCTTGACCGTGAGTTTCGGTCCTTTCTACGCTTACTATGTTTTCGGCAACAGCAGGAAGTTTTATACTTACACCGCTCTTTTGATTGTTTTACTAGTTTTTCTCGAGTTTAACAATCCTTCAACGGTTGTTCTTGTTTCTGGTTTAATTGGAGGGCTGGCGTTGATTGGAGTTTTTTTAATGGGGGTTAACTCTTATTCAATTTTGTTCGCTCATTCCGCCCAAGCTGGCGCAACGCTTGCAATTCCTTTTGTCACCATTCCAGGCGAGGCGTTGATAGCCATTATTTTGATAATAGTCAGCCATGAGGCTTTTCACGCGCTTCTTTTTTCAATGGAAAAAATCAAGATTAAAAACAGTGGAATTGCCTTGCTTTCTTTTATTCCAATAGCCGCTTTCGTCGAGCCTGACGAGAAAAAACTGGAGAAAACCACTCTCAACAACAAGAGAAGGGCGTTGATAGCCGGGAGCGCGGCTAATTTTTACTTGTTCGTAATTTTCACTTTGATAACGATTCCATTCATGTTTTTTTATAATAACCAATCAAAAGGGGTGATAGTCGAGGGAGTGGTTTCAAACAGCACTGCGAGCAGTTTTTTGAAGATAGGGGATGTTATAACCTCTTTCAACAACACTTCCATTGATAACGTCCAAAATCTAGCCAATCTCACTTCAATCACTAAAAAAGGAGAGGTTATTCCGATGACCGTTAACGGAAGGAATGTCACGGCTGTTTTCATTCAGAATAGTCTTCTCGGTATTGCGGGCGCTAATTTGATAGCCAATTTTTATTTCATTCCAGGATGGTTTATCAACAGCGTTACAATAGCGCTGCAGTGGATTGTCATTCTAAGCATTTCGATAGCGATTATTAACATTCTGCCCCTTTACATAACAGATGGAGCTAGGCTTATGTACGAGGAGATTAAAGAAAAGAAGGGAAGGAAAACAGCTGCGAGAATAACCAGCATAGCGAGTTTGATTGTTTTGATTATAATAATAATAAATATAATTCCCGCATTGTAAAAAACCCGTTTTTTAAGCTGATTTTAAAAATTGTTAGAACGGAAATAGACTGTTTATTTTTTTAGAATCTTTTTTTTTTGGAGTTTTTGTCAAATTTTTTAGAAAAAAAAAATTTTGAAAACCCGCCAGTAAGGGTTAAAAATCATTGCGTTTAAAAACTTTTGATGGACTCTGATTTGACTCAAAGGATTAACATTACCGGGGATAAAACGGTTTACTCACAATCTATAAGGGATAAAATTTCAAGCGAGGTTGGAAAGATTAAAAGCATTGAAATTGAAAGCGTTAACCTTCATGT
>CAYMAH010000051.1:0-2055 GCA_964388435.1 Microcaldota archaeon
GTCTTCAAGCGAATCCATCAAATCGTAGTACTTATCCTCTAAAGCGCGATACCACTCATTCAAACTCAAAGCCATCATAAACATTATAAAAAGCAAAGAATAAAAACCTTCTTTTAAAACTCATAACCACCGTGCTCACCCTCCCGCGGATTACACCCTGCTTCCAGCGCTTTTTTTATTCACTGAATTTTAGTTTTAATCAATCGAATCAAATCCCTTTTCAAAGCCCTCCAATCCGCGGGCCTGAACTGCTTCAAAATATAAGCATCGCAAGCGCTTAACGCTTCATCCTCACTTGACTGAATGGATTTTACTGCGTTTTCAATAAGATTCTCATCAAAACCGGTAAAGTCAAACAAGGAATCGGAATAATTGAAAGCCTGTTCAAAAACCCTGGTTTTGGAAAAAGAATTCACGCTCAAAACCCGATACAAGTCATAATAATCCTTACCCTCAACCCGGTTTTTGACAGCCAAAAGCTTTTGCGCAACCAAAGCCACGAGCGGCATCACATTCACTCTGGGAGTGGAAAGGATAAAACCATAAGAAGAAAGAAAAGACTTTAAAATCATTTTTTCAGGATTGGTTTTCCTCTTCTTGAAATTCAAATTCACGTCCAGTTGAACCTGCCCTGAAAAACCATACTCTTCAACAGAATAATCCAACCTCCAACGGTACATCTCCCTGAAGATTCGCTGACGAGTTTGAACCCTAAAACCTTTAATCTCTTGAACCAGCTTGCCAACCTCGTTCACGCTCTTGCCGTAAACAAAAAAATCCACGTCCTCTGAAAACCTGGGCTCGTTTAAAAACGCTTTGTTGATGGCAGTCCCTCCGAACATCGCGTAGTCAAAACCCTGCTCAGCGCACAGCACGCTCCACTGACTCAAAACATCGTTAATCTTAATCTCTGAAAGCAAAAAACCCAGATTCAACCCGGTTTCAGCCAAAACCTTCTCAGGAATAACCACTACCATAATAAACACCCCACTTTTTATCAAAACCTTTTTCCCTTCCCCACTTCAACCTTGCGATAACCTTTCTTCCAATTGACCTCTCCATTTTTTTCAAAAACCAGTCTGGCGCAGCGTTTTGCAGCAAAAAACCCGCTTTCTGCCTAAAACTCTTGGAAGAATTAATCAAATAATATAAAAACTCCGCCCAATCTTGCTTTGACTCAAGCAGACTGACGGCATTTAAAACACGCTGGTATCCGCCAACCACTCTCGGTTTTTTCAAACAGTCAAAAAGCGTTTTCGCTCTTGTGGACCAGCGCAAACCCCCTTCTTGAATGATTCCGTAAAAATCAGAGTGAACTGGAATAAGTTCAACGTCAAAACCCTCGAAATTTTTAATCCCGCTTGCTTTTTCAGTGACAACAAAAACCCTGCTCAACTCTTCGTTGATAACGCCATAATGCTTAAGGGCTGTTGCAAACCCAAGATAACCGTCGGGTTGCAAACCCAAGGCCATGCCCAAACGATCTTCAACCTTGCGTGGCTGAAAAAAATAAACCCCTTTTTTAATCCTCTGAACCGCTTTTTTCCTCTCCAGCCTTGCAAGCAATTCAATTTTATACCTGATGGGAATTCGCGCAGGCAATTCCTTGACAGTAAACGCTCCTTTAGGCAATAATTCCAAGAGTTTCTGCTCCGACTTCGTCAAAAACATGACAATAATAGAAACAAAACAGGTTTTTAATCTTTTCTAGGAAAAACAGTGAAACCACTGTTTTAGTACTAAATTATTAAAACGGAGTTTTTTTTAAAAAAAACCTCGCATTTCCAAGTTTAAGCTTTCAGAATATTGTTGAAAACAACAATTTCCTCTTACCTTTTATAAATTAAAACCCAAATAACCCAAATGTTGGGGTAAATATTCTATATATAGAAGCAGACAAAACAGAGTTATGGAAAACAAACGAGCAACACCCAACAACTAACAAAATTCATTGCAGGCGAAATGAGCGAAACGCATCTTTCTTTAAAACCAGAACAACAATCCTAAAATCTTACCTTCAAAAGGCCAAGTTTTAAAAAAAATAATTCAATTACC
>CAYMAH010000052.1:0-2237 GCA_964388435.1 Microcaldota archaeon
ATCCTACCCAACACTCCCACCGCAGACCCCCTTACATAAGAGTCTTTATCTTTGAGGTTTTGTATGTGTTTCCAAACCTCGTCAGACACTCCTTCAGGCTTTCTTTCTATAGTCATTTTCACAAAATCACTTCAGTTTTATCTTTTTCGTTAAATTGTTTTTAACTTTTTTCAATCATTCTAGTCTTTTAAGAGAGCGTTATGTTTTTTTTTAAATCCTTTCACCTCCACTCACCTCTCCTGGCTTGCAGTCATAGTATTTTCTAACGTAGGGAGAGTTTAACACTTTGTAGTCTCCTTTCAACTCGTTTTTAAACACCGCTGTTAAAGGTATTTTTTCGTTTTTTGCAGCCTCGTTTATTTTTTCCTTTATTTTTTCAATGTTTTTCTGCATCGCGTTTTTGAGAGTGCTATGGTTTGAGTATGGTCTTTCGAACAGTATCGCGTAATTGTTGTTTGATTTTAAAAAGTGGGCGAAGGTGAAGCCTATAAACTCATCGTTCAAGTAATGTCCTATGACTAGTTCCGAAGGGTGGATGGCAAAGCCGAGGAGCGATTCCGATTGTCTTGTGCCCGGGCTTTGGCAATTGTTCTCGAATTTGCCTAACGTGAACAATTCTGTGGCGTCGTGCGTGACGTGCGAGGTTACGTTTCCCTCTTTTTTCTGCGGCGGGTTTATCACCACGCTTAGAAAGTAGTTTAAGTCCTGAAAGGTTGAATTTTTAAAAGCTTTTAGAGTTGAAGCCACTTTATCCAGTTTTTCAACTCCATACTTCTCTCGGATTTGTCTTAGCATACTTTCCTGCTTTTCAACCGGTTTCCCCTTAAGGTTTTTAAGCTCCTCCACCACTTCCTTTCCCAACTTTACCGAGTTTGACACCGCTTCCATGTTTGACAGATTACCTTCCCTGGTAAGCACTCCTATGAGAAAGTTTCTATTTCTTTCTTTGAGACCCTGAAATTTTTGTTTTTTGAGCGCTTCCAGCTCTTTTTTAAGCTCCTCGTCATTTTTTTCTTCCACCGCTTTTTTGATTTTTTCCGACAGGCGCGCGTCATTCATGTTTGCAAGGGCTTTTTCCAGGCGCGGTTTTAGTTTTTCCAACTCCTTTCCAGCTTCTTCGATGTCTTCGAGATTTTCATTTTTTGAGTGGTTTGCAAAATCATTAAACTTTTCCTCTAGCGATTCGAACACGCTATGATCTCCCTTGCTTAAAGTTGAAACCTCTCCTATTCTTTCATCAATTTTTTCAGCGAAGCTTCTTATATCATCGTCAGGCAGGATACCCCGGAATTCTTTGGAATGATACTTAAGCTTTTTTACTCCCTCGCTTCCCTCTTCAAGAAAGGCTTTTTGTATCATCCTGAATATTTCAAGATGATTACCTGTCTTTGAATAGTAATTATGGTATTGGAAAAGGTTTTGAAGGTAATCGGCGTTTGAGAGGGCGCTTATTGATTTTATGTCCCCAATGTTTGGAATTATCCTCTCAAGGCCTTTCCTGAGTATTTCATGCACTTTCTTCTCGTAGTAAGGATCGTTTATCACGTTCGTTACGGTCTTCTTATCCACACCCACACTCTCAGGCAGCAGTGAAATTGAGTACAAGCCATTGAGCCTCTTGAAAGCGTCTTTTTTTTCGATTACTCCCTCAAGGCATTTTCCATAGTTTTTATCCAGGACTTTATACAAAGCTCTCATTATCTGCACTCTTTCACTCTCGTTGTCTATCTCTTCTATTCTCTTTTTCCACTCGCTTCTCTCTTTTGGCAGTGGCAGAAACTTATATACAAGCTCTGTTTCCAACGGCGTCATACTCACAGGCATATTATTCTAAGAATTTTAAACGTTTTTAACGCTTTCGAAGGTTTGATGAAAAGCATATTCCAACCAGCAACGCTGTTTAAGGCCAGTCAGTTTCAGAGTTCCATTTAAGGTTCTGGTGATGGTTGCGGGTTTGTTTTATTTAAGTTTTTAAACAATGAGTTCACGCGATCCGTTTTTTTTTGTACTCTGTTTTTGAGGTAGGTTAGGGCTTTCGGCGCGACAATCGCGAACAGGGAAACACTGCTAACACAAGACAAAGCATTCACAAACACAGAGAGCGACAGAGTAATAATAATCTAAAACGAATGACAACCACGCGCAGCGCAACGATAAAACCTCTTATAATCGCTTCTCATACTACTCTCTTGTTATAGTGGCAACTTTCATTTTTAAAGATTATTATTTTAATTGAT
>CAYMAH010000053.1:0-31285 GCA_964388435.1 Microcaldota archaeon
AGGCCGCTTCCACCTTGTTGCGCTCCTCCCCCAACCATTGCATAGCCTAAAATGTTCTGAGAATTCAGGGAGGTAGCCCCGGTGTTTGAACCTGCCAAAACACCGTCCACGAAAATGTACGCTCCGCTGCTGTTTACAACGCCAGCCGCCAAATGCCAGCCGCCGTCGGCGTAGGAGCTTGAGGATGAAACGTAAACTTGGCTTCCATTCCAAACTCCGAAAGTCAGATTGCCTCCGTACCATCCGAAAAAGTTGCTATACGCCGTGTTGCCGGTGTTGTTAGCAGTGGTGTTGACAAGCTGGTCGTCAAACATTATGCCGCTTGGGGTGAGTGTGTTAAACCAGAAAGCGATTGTGTAACCGTTCAGAATGTTGTTGAAAGAGGGAGCTGAAGCGTAAAAGTAAGAGTAATTGTCAAAGTTTAGGTAGTATTGAGTCGCGTTGACGTGAAAAACCAAAACAAGAAAAACAACAAACGCAACTCCAATTTTAAAAAAATTCATATACATTTAAATTATTAAACAAGTCTTTTTAACTTTTGCGTTTGCCTGTTGTATTGCTAAAATTAAGTTTTAAAACACAACGCGCATGATTGAGTTTGCCTGGCAAAATTTTATTTTCTTAGTTTTGAGTTTAAAGCAACAAGTTCAACGTGCTGCTTTCTTATAAAGCGTTTGTACTCGTCGAGTTCAATTTTTCCCTGAAGGTAATCTTTTTTCTTGTCTTCAATGCTTTTCTGGATTTCCTTTTTCCTTTCATTCAAGTCTTCCTCCTGCATGTTGACTTCGAAAAGCTTTTGCTCCGTAGGCTCGCCGGCCTCGCCTTGTTTTTCTGTTTTCCTGAAAAAATCGTAGTAGGCTAGATAAAGAAAAACAAAAAGTAGAATGACGATAAGCAGGTCCTCGACAATATCTATGAAGTCGGTTGAAATGTACATATTGAAAAAAAGAAGGGAGGCGGGCTTAAAAAACTTTTTGCATGCTTAGATTTTTTTTAATTTCTAAACTTTCAACCTTCGGAATCTCGGCAGAAAGCGAGTGCTTATAAGCTGTATGACGTCTGTTTTAACAGAGCTCCAATCAGGCCTGTTGCTCATTAGAATGAACGAGTCGTATTTTGACAATTTAGACTCGCTTGAAGTTTTAAGCAGTTCAATCAAATCGCTGAAAAAACCGGGGGTTATTCTAAAGAAATCGAAAAATGAGCTTTGATACTTGAACAACTCATCCATTACGACTGCGACATCAAACTCAAGCGAGAATAAACCCCAAACATCAAACAGGTCTTTTCCCTCGCATCTTGATGACAATGCGAGCAGTTTCATTGCGATTAGAGTTTCAATCTTGTATGTTGGGATTCTCACTCCGCTCGCATATTCAACATCGTATTTTTCAATAAAGGATTTTGTCCTCGCAAACACCACTTTACTCACGGGTTTTTTAAGCGAAAGGTTGATGTCAGCGTTTATCACGTCCGAGCGAATGCCTTGCGAAGCATCGCTGTATTGGAGTGGGAATCTGTAAAAGCCCCTGAAAATACGCTCGGGTTTTCCAACAAACACTCCTGAAATGCTTTCAAGAAGTTCTTGAGTTTTTGAGGGGGAGGTGTTGAACAAATGAAAATCCAGATCCTCTGAAAAACGAGGGCAGTCAAGATAAATCTTGTTTACAGCCGTTCCCCCAAACAAAGCGTACCGCGCCCCTCTCTCTAAACAAACGCTGTTCAGGTCTGCGAGTATTCTGTTAAGCTTCTGCTCCTTGTAAATAAACTCGCGAGACAATCCAGTACCTATAAGAATTTTTTCATCAATCATTCAAACCGCCTTTTGAATTATCTATAACGTGCCATGTTTTGTTAAAAAAACCTTTACTCTTAATTTCGGGCAAAAGAGGGGATACTGTTTTCGAGCTAACCAGGCTTTTTTTGAGACCCCGTGTAAAAAAACCGGGAGCCAAATCCTTTTTTTCGGCAAGGTAGCCCAAGCGCTGTTTAACCGCGGCGGAACCGAATTGATCAAGATAAAACAACAACTCCCTCCAATCATCCGCCGACAATTTTGAATGCTTGAGCGCATTGAAAACCCTTGCAAATCCTCCGGCATACTCTGGAAATGAAAAACAGTCAAAAAAAGTTTTGGCTTTTTTTGAAACAAAAATATTGTCAAAACGTTCTGCTCCAGCGCACTTCTCACCCAAGCGTATGAACCTGTACTCAAAACCGTTTCTTACGGTGTTTCCAGAAAGATCTTTGGTGGCCACAAAGACTGTTCGCGGGGCTTCGTCAATTAGATGATGAAAATAAAGCGCTGAAGCAAAACCAATATAAGAAGCCTTACCTCCGAGGAAAAGACCTTGCCGAAGGGAAAAAAAAGAATCTGAAGGTTTGCCTGTATAAAAAGAGCCCTTTCCAACCCGGGTTAATGACTGCTTGCGCGCTAGTCTTCCCAAAACTTCTGAGAGATAAACCACGCTGAAATTTTTAAGAACCCTGTTAATCTCATCAAAGCTGATGAAAACTCCCAATGGAAGCGAGTCTTCAACGCTCTGCTCCACACGCGATAGGTACATAAACAAATTATGCACGAAAAGATATTTAAACTTTTTTAAATCATATATTTTAAACAAAATTGTTTAATAACACTTATTTAAAAAAATGAAAAGCTTTACAAGCCACTTCATGAAATTCTATTTTCTCAACAACCCGAAGTTTTTTAATCATTTCAAGTAACAAATTCTATACTTTAGTATGTAAAATGTTTCACTAAATGCAAAAAAAAATCGGGAAATATTAAAATATAAGGAAATATTAAAATATAAGATGTAAGTTTATTTAATTTAATTAAAAAAAACAACTTTCAATAAATTTGAACGCCTAAAAACGGTTTTGTGTTGAGCGTGAGGGTTTAGTTTGACAGTAAAACGGCTAGCACGACGGGCTATAATTTAGGTTATCGTGGGATTGACAGGTTTAGTTAATGATTTTTGCATTTTTATGCTGTGTTTATTATTTTTTCTATTTCTTTGAGGTTGAAAAGAAGGGTTTTTTCTTTGCCTGCTGTTTCGGTTAGTTTTTCGTCAAAGCCTGTTTTTGAGAATAGCGCGTAGTGTTCTTTTCTTTGGTTGTCGTGCCATTCGACGTATTGGGCTTTTCTTTGGAGGTTTTTGAGGGTTTCGACTCCGGTTTTGTGGTTGGACCACTTGCATTCTGCGAAGAGTATGTCTTTTGTGTTTTCGTTTAGCGCTATAACGTCGATTTCTTCTTGGGTTTTGTCTTTTGATTTTTCGCGGTTTGAGCCCCACCACCTGCCGATTTTGGTTATTGGAAATATTTTTTTACGTGTGGAAAGAAGCGTGATGAATTCTTTGGCGAAGTCTTCAAATCTTTTTTGTGCTATTGTTGTTTTTATGTTGTTGGCAAGCGCTTCGTGAAGGTCGGGTGATTTTAGTTCTATGAGTTCTTTGTATTTTTCTAGTGTGGAAGCCCAGAAAAACGTGTAAGGGTCGTTGATTTGATACAAGCCTCCCTTGGATTTTCTTGAAGGGTTTACGTTTACAGGGTACTCTTTTTTTATTATTCCCGTGTTTTCAAGCAGTGAAAGATACCGGTTAAGGTTGCTTTGGAACACGCCCAGTTTGGTGGAAATCTCGTTTGGTTTGTTCACGCCGTTTGCGATTAGTTTGAGTATGTTTATGTATGTCGAGTCTTTTCTTGTCTCTTCCGATAGGAGTATTGAAGGTTCTTCCAGGAATATGCTGGTTTCTCCTATTATTTTTTTTATGATTCCTTCAAGATTTTGAGAGCGTGCTATTTTGTAGTAGGCCGCCACCCCTCCGAAAATGAAGTAAGTGTATAGTTTATCTTCAAAACTCATTTTTTCATGCATTAACTCTTTTATTTTATAAAACGGGATTGGATTTAGCTTTATGATGGACGCGCTTCTTCCATACAAAGGAGCTGAGTAGTTTAAAACCTCGTCCTGCATCATGCTCGTGCTTGAACCGCTTAGAATAAGCGTGACGTTTGATTTGCTTAGGTATTGATCCCACCCAGCTTGAAATATTGACGGCAGTGCCTTGTTAACCGAAGCAAGGTAAGGAAACTCGTCTATTGCTATTATTATACCGCAATTTTTGATATTGTCAAAAAGCATATCCCAACCCGTAACGCCGAATTTTACAAGGTTGTCATTGTTCAAGGCAAGGCCTATACTTCTTGAAATTTTCTGCAGTTGCTCGCTTTCACTTTCCTTTGTAGCTATATAATACGCGGCCGTTTTTCCTTTTATAAACTCTCTTATAAGTTCTGTTTTGCCTATCCTTCTTCTTCCGTAAACCACGACAAGTTTTGCCCCTTTTGACTTGTAGGCGTTGTTCAACGCTTCAAGCTCTTCTTCTCTATCAACAAACAAACTTTCCATATCTTTATCATTTTATCTTTATCAATTATTAATAAAGAAAAGTTAATAAATGTTATTGTTGAAAAGGTTTTCTTTGAATTTGTTTATTTTTTTTTTTAGTTTTCTCCCAGCCATAACAATAAAATTTTTATTGTCATTGATGGTATTTCAAAGGGAACGCCTTAAAAAAAAGATGCAGGGGCTGGGATTTTCACTTTTCTTTGTTTTGAACCCAGGCAACCTCTACGGTACAGGGTTTCCTCCTTTGCAAAAGACCTAAGCCCTGCGCATTTGACCAGACTCTGCCACCCCTGCATTTGAATATTAACGCGGTTTAATCATAAATAGCTTGCTGTTCCTGGAAGTTTTTGTAATCCGTGTTCATTGACTTCATTTTGTCGAAAGTGCTTTTTATTTTCTTTTCAACTTCGTCGGCTTCTTTCAAAAGCTCTTCAGTGCTTAATTCAAAGCCTATCATTTTGCTTGAAGCGTCTATCAGTCTTGCGCTTGCCCTTGGGTCTAAAAGCTTGTCTGTGGGGATTAAAAGATTAGCCGCTGGAAAGCTTCTCAAAGCGCACTGCGATATCAAAATCCCGCTGACCCCCTGTGTCGCCCCTTCTTTTATTAGGGAGATTTTGTTTTTCTTCAGCTCTTCAGCCACTTTGTCTGTGCTTGCTATCCCGTATATTGTTTCAGGCGGGTTTTCCACTCCTATCCCTGCGAATGAATAAATCATTCTAGCGTTTTTTGATTTTGCGTAGTCTATTATGCTGTTTGAGAGGGAGTAGACTATTTCAGCCGGGATTACAAACTCTGAAAACAATACCATGATGTCTTTTTCAGCGCTTCCGTAAACCCTTGCTGGTGATAAGGGCTTGAAATCATGTATTGAAGTTACGGGGGGGAAGTGGCTGCTTACAATCTCTCCTATCAGCTCCAAGCCAAGCTTTTCAACTATGTAGAATGTTGATATGGTTCCTATCATTCCAACTCCTGGAAACCCTTCAATTAGAACCGGGTTTTTGAAGTTAAGTTTTTTAGTTTCTTTTATTTCAATTATCATGCAAGACACACACCCTTTTTTTTTAAAAAATTTAAAGATTTTTTAAAATTTTTATACAATCACATCATTATAAACCTTTCTTCATTAAATAAACCTTTCTTCATTAAAGATACATCAAGGAAACAGAGCAAAACCGGAAAGAGTCAGAGCCAATTGTGCAAAGCAAGTTAGAACCTTACGAGCTTGTGAAAGAAAAGGTGTTTGAAAAAAATCAACCCGCTTTTTTTTTGGGAATAATATTGCAAAATGATTAACAAAGCTTAAAAAACATGTCTGCGTAAAAAAAAGTAATTATGAACCGAGTTAAAACAGGAGTTCCGGGTTTGGACGAGCTTATTGAAGGGGGTTTTCCCGAAGGGTCAAGCATTCTTGTCAGCGGCGGGCCCGGCGTGGGAAAAAGCATTTTATCGCTTGAATATCTTTACAACGGGGCTAAGATTTACAACGAGCCTGGAATTTACATAACCCTGGAGGAAGGACCTCAAAACATTTGGTGGAACATGCAGCGCTTCAAATGGGACTTGCTTTCCCTTGAAAAGGATAATTTGATGAAGATTTTGAAGTTCGAGCCAAGCGAGGATTTTTCTCAAAATCTTGAAACCCAGACGAAAAGAATAGTTGAAAAAGCCAAGGAGATGGGGGCTAAGAGAATGGTCATTGATTCTATCACGGCTCTTTCTTTTTGGCTTGATAGCACGGCGAAGATAAGATACGCTATTTATGTTTTAATCGAAGAGCTGAGAAAAATAAACTGCACCACCATTCTTACAAGCGAGACAAGCGGAAGGAAGAACGATCTTTCAAGGTATGGGGTTGAAGAGTTTCTTGTTGACGGCGTTGTGGTTTTGTATTTCATTCCACCTCATCATTTTGTTTACATAAGAAAAATGAGGGGAACAAACAATTCAACCACAATTCACCCCATAACCATAAACGACAACGGCTTGTCTGTTAATTACAAGGAAGAAATTTTATGGGAGGCGCTGAAGGATTAAGGTGAAAAAGAATAAAAAAGAGTAATTAAAGAATAATTAATAGAGAAAAATTCAAAAAAAGGTGTTTTGTAGGAAATGGCAGACAAAAAAAACCCCAGAAGCAAGGGAAAAAGGTTCAACTGGAGGAGAATGAGAAAAAAATTTAAAAAAAAGATGAAAAATGAAAGAGGCAAAAACGAAAGAAGGGGACGTGGAAGGCGCTGAGCAAGGCATTGCTGGAATTTCTGAAAGCGTTTTCAGGGACGCGTTCAAAGAGTATGATATCAGAGGCGAGGCTTACTCTGAAATAACAATTGGTTTAAGCGAGCTTGTTGGAAAGGCGTTCGGAACATACGCTTTGAAAAAGGGTTTTGACAGGGTAAGTGTGGGTAAAGACAACCGGCTCTCTACCCCGGCAATTTCAAAAGCGCTTGTCAAGGGTTTGATTTCAACAGGTTGCAGTGTTTATGACTTGGGAGTGCTTCCAACACCTGCTTTTTATTTTTCACTTCACCTTCAGAAAACCGCCGGGGTAATGGTTACCGCAAGTCACAACCCTGCTGATAATAACGGATTTAAGTTGTGCGTCGGCACTTCGTCTTTGTACGGAATGGAGGTGCAGAAAATAAGAAAAATAATAGAAAAAAGGATTTTCAGTAAAGGAAAAGGGCGCGTGATTAAAAAAAATATAATGAGTGAATATGTTCAAAGAATCGAGTCAACTGAAAAAGCTATAAAGAAAATAAAAGTGGTTGTTGACGCGGGCAATGGAGTTGGGGGGGTCGCGACTGAAATTCTCAAAAGAATAGGGTGCGACGTTGTCGAATTGTACTGCGATTCGAACGGAAATTACCCTCACCACCACCCGGACCCAAGCGTGGACGAGAACATGAAAGATCTTTCAAAAAAAGTAGGGGAAACTCATTCCAACGTTGGGGTTGCGTTTGACGTGGACGCGGACAGGATGGGCTGCGTGGATGAGAATGGAAAGATTTTAAGGGGGGACGAGCTTTTAGCTATTTTCGCCGAAGACGCGCTTAAGAAAAAAAAGGGTTACGTGGTATTCGATGTTAAAACATCCAGAATGGTAAGGGAAGTGATTGAAAAAAACAAGGGAATACCTTTCATGTGGAAAACAGGGCACTCGCTTACAGAGGAGAAAAGCAGGGAGTTGAAAGCGGTTATAGCGGGCGAGGTCAGCGGGCATTATTATTTTTACGATAGGTATTATGGATTTGACGACGGGATTTACGCTGCTTGCAGAATAGCTGAAATAATAAGCCGGGGCAATAAAAAACTTTCCGAACTTGTCAATGAACTGCCTAAGTATTATTCAACTCCTGAGTTGAGAATAGAATGTGAGGAAAGCAAAAAATTCGGCATTGTCAAAGAAATGGTTTCGGAGTTTAAGAATAAATACAAGGTTGTAACTCTTGACGGGGGCAGGGTGGAATTCAAAAACGGGTGGGGTTTGATAAGAGCTTCAAACACCCAGCCGATGATAGTTGTCAGAGTGGAAGGGAAGACCGAAAAGGAAAAGCAGAGAATAATCGGGATATTCAACGAAAAGCTTGAAAAGTATGGAATCAAAATTCAGTGAAGTGGAGAGTAGAATTGACTGAAATTCTTATCGCGGGAGGCAGCGTTACCGGAGGAATAGCCGCAAGGGAGAGCGCGAAAGCGGGTTTTAAGACAACCATTATAGAAGAGCATGGTTTTGTTGGAAAGCAGGGAAAGTGCACGGGTCTTGTTTCCACAGCTGGATTGAAAAGAATAGAAGTGGATTACGATAAAATTGTTATGAACGAGATTTACGGAGCGGTAATCCACTCGAAGCATTTTAGTTTCAGGGTTGAAAAACGAACGCCGATAGCGGTTGTTTTGGACAGGCGGAAGCTCGATGAAGAGGTTATAAGAGAGGGAGTGGAAAGTGGGGCTGAGTTGAAGCTTAAAACAAGGTTGGAGGGAATTAAAAAAAACAGGGTGGAAACAAACAAGGGGGGTTTAAACTTTGATTATTTAATAGGAGCCGACGGGTTTTCATCGACAACCGCTTCGATTCTCAATCTTCCTGAAATCAAAAGAAAGGTTTTATGCTACGAGGCCGAGTTTGAGGGAAAAAACGAGGAAAAGCTTGTTGATGTTTATCTTGACAGCGAGCAATTCCCGGGTTTTTTCGGGTGGGTGGTCCCGGCCGGAGTTGAAACAAAAACGGGGTTTGGAACTAGTGAAATAAAAAAAATAAGCGAGATTAGAAAAAAATTTTTGCAGAAAAGCGAGATTAGAAAGTTCAAAAAATTGAAAAGGGATTTTCACGCTTTCATACCAATTGAAGAGAGAAGCGTTATACAAAAAAGCAACGTTCTTCTGGTAGGCAACGCGGCGGGTCAGGTGAAGTCAACCACTGGTGGGGGGGTTGTTTTTGGGGGTTTAGGCGCGATGACGGCGGTTAAAAAGCTTGATGATTATGAGAGGGAGTGGAGAAAGCAGAAAATCCTTGAAAAGCATTTGCTTATAAGAAGGATTGTCGACAAGCTTGACAATAATCTTCTTGACTTGGCTGTTTTTTCAGCTGGGCTTGGATTTAATAAAATTCTTGAAATATTTGGGGATATGGATTTTATATTTAAATAAGTCTATTTCCCGAATCTTCGTTCGGTCGAGTCAAAGAATTCAACCGCCTTGAAAAAGTCTTTTTTTTCAAACTCAGGCCACAATTTCTTTGAAAAATACAAATCGCTGTAAACCGCCTGCCATGGCATGAACCCGCTAAGCCTTGAAACACTGCCGGTTCTTATGATAAGATCGGGCGAAGCAGTGGTGTAAAGGTATTTAGAAAAAGTGTTTTCGTCAACCTCATTTAAGTTTATTTTGTTTTCAAGAACGTCGAACGCAATTTTTTTTGAAGCGCTGAGTATCTCGTCTCTGCCGCTGTAGGCGATTCCAATTCCCAAATTATAAGAGGAGCAATCAATTGTTTGACTTTCTATTTTATTGATTCTGGCCAGAATGGTCTGCGGCAGCACACTCCTGTTTCCGAAAAAGCTTACCTTGCAGTTCAAGTCAACAAAGGTTTTATCGCTAAAAGCATTGTCAATGTATTTTTTCATCAGTGTGAAAAGCACCGATAATTCTAATTTGGATCTTTTCGAAAAGTTTTCAAAAGACAACGCCCAGAAGTAAATTTCTTTGACGTTTTTTTCCGAAGCCCATTTCACAACGTTTCTTACTTTTTCAAAGCCCTTCGTGTAAGCTTCACTGAAGTCAAGTCCGTATTTTTTAGCGAATCTTCTGTTACCGTCTGGAATAACTCCGATACTGTTAAGCAATTCTTCAAAACACCTTTTTTTTTAAGTGATAATATTAAAAAGCCAAATGTTTTTAAATTATCTGTTGATTGAAATGATTGGAATTGGCAAAAGGATAATATGGAAAGAGCATGACGAGGCCAGAAGTTTTGGTGAAAAGCTCATGGGGATAATGTTCAAAAAAAAGCTTAAAAAGCCAATGCTGTTCTTCTTTTCAAGAAAAGCAAGCCTTGAAAACTCGATACATTCTCTTTTCTGCTTTGTGACTTTCGATGCGATATTTATTGACGAGAAGAAAAAAGTCGTTCAAACGAAAACCGTGAAACCCTTCACTCTCAACGTCACACCTAAACCCTCTCTTTACCTTATAGAAGCGCCCGAGGGGAGCGTTGAAAAATTCAAGCTTAGAGAAGGAGTTAAAATCTGGTGGAAGTGAAAACCTTAGGTTGAGTTTGAGGTCGAATTCTGAGAGGTTTTATTCAAAATAGAAGAGTTAGCTGAAGAGTTCAAAGAAGAAATTGAAGCGTTTAATGGAATGTTTGTAGAGCCGCTGGAATTCAACGCGTTTGAACTAGCGGAAGAGAGTGAATTTTCATAATTTTTATAGGCGGAGTAGTTAAGCGAGAAAATCTTCACCTCGCCGTGGGGTGAAACGTAAGAAAGAGTGAAACCTGGAAGGTTGGAGAAGAAGTAAAGTCTGGTGAACATTGAATTGAAAAACTCGTTCGAGCCGTAGCTTGACTGCAGTTGAGGGTTAGCGTTTACGAAAACCCCTTGTTGAATTGGAAGAAGGTAGACTGTGTTGTTGCTTAGATTTTCAATGGGAGTCAATAGATTAATCAACACAAGCTGCTTTGCCCCGGCCAAATTTAAATTATTGTTGACAATGGGAACAAGCTCGTTTTGGCTCATGCAGTAATCATAGGGGTTTGATGAACTGTCAAAATTGCTTTTAACAGCGTACATTGAAGGGGACAGAGGGCATTGACCTACAACTGAAAGGTATTCAGGGTAGTGAAGAAACTCCCAAATGCTCTGCCCTGGACCGGCCTGCCAGTCGGTTATTCTTAATTGGTCGGGGCATCCGAGCGAGATTCCTCCAGCGGCCGTGTTGTTGTAGGTGCAGGTTCCCGCGAGATAAGCTAAAGCACCCCACTTTTGAATCAACTCGAAATCAACTTCAATATGTGAAGCGTGGAAGTAAAGCATTGAATTGACGAGATTGCTCTCGTTCGTTCCGACAAAATCATTTGCTACCTCTTGGTCCATGAACTCGTAGTGGTTGAAAGGGTCTAAAACGCTTTGAGTGTTGCCTAAAAAGGTAGTCCAATGCCCGTAATCCCACCAGCTTATCACCCTGCAGGTATAACCATAATCAGCAATGCAGTTTTGTTGAATTGAAGCGTTGTACATGTTTGTGTTATTGTTAAGCCAGCTCATCGCGTCAAGCCAGTCTTGGGAGATTCTTGAGGATTGAAGCTGGCACATCACGCTGTTGGAATTATTGCAAGAGTCGAAAAATCCTACTGCGGGGTAAGGCTTGCTTTGCTGAGGCCAAGGAGGCACTCCGGTTATAAGCAATGCGACAATAAAAATTGCAATGATGGTCATTCCGGTTAAAACAATATTGTTATACTCTCCTCCCAGTTTGAAGTAATTGGAAATATCGCCGGTTAGGTTAACAACTTCTCCGAATAAAACCCCTCCAGCGACAGCCAAGACGGCGCCTAGGTGTACTAAATATTTCATTATGCTTAAGCCTATGTAGGCCACTGGAAAAATGGAAACGACGAAAAGCAGTTGAAGCCTGTGCTTGCGCGGCTCGTAAAACTGAACCAGTATAAAAAGAACAACAAGAATCGCCACATACCAGAATATCGAGCTTTCAATTATGAAGTGCGCCAGGTTGCTTGAGGAAGTGCCTGTTGAAAAAAGCCAGGAGGCGACGGGGTCTAAATAATCGTGAAATATAAGAAGAACCAGCGAAACCCCTCCGGCGATAAGCCCTTCCCTTTTATTTTTCTTGTATATAATAAAACTAGCGGTTAAAATCATGACAATGGTTGTAACTAACAATACGATATTCGGGTCGATTATGCCCATTGAAGATGGAAAAACTCCAGCGGTGGTAGGCTCTTGCTCTGCAACGGTCCTTCCCAAGAAGTTTGAATTTGTCGCAAAGCCTGCAAGGCTATTGGCATAATCATATAATTTATAGCCAATCGGGGTGAACAATATTACAACAACAACAAAAGCCAGTATACCTCCGAAAACAAGCTTCTTGCCTTCCTTTTTTTCAGCAAGCTTTAGTTTGTTTATCAGGAAAAACAAAATCGAGGGTGCGATAGCGAAAAAGGTCAAAATCATTGAATTTGAAGGCGCTCTTGTAATTCCGTAAATAAAACTTGCAGCGTAGGCTATCAAAGCGGCAACGCCCATTAGAATGTTAATAAAAGCCATTCTGTCATCAAGATCTCCATTCCAAAAGTCGATGAAGGATTGGATTAATATATAAATTGCTATGACCATGAAAGGCCATATATACTCTGCAGAAGCCAAGAGAGTCGCGGCAAACATTAAAGCAGAAATTAATCCTAATCTTAGACTTTTTCTTTTCACGGCCAAAGCGTAAAAAGCGAAAACAGCGATTGCTATGAATATTCCCATTGGCTCTAGCAGCGCCTCGCCGAAAGCGAATTTTTCTATGAGTTGTGGCATGAAAGTGGTTATTCCAGCCGCAAGCAAGCCCGCCCTGTTTCCATATTCTTCTTTTACAAAAAGAAACGCAAAGAAAGCCATTAAAGCTCCAAACAGCGGAGGGTAGATATTTGAAGTTAGGATTAGATTATTTAAGTTAAAGGAAGAGTTCGTGAAAAGATTAAACAAGTCAAACCAACCGCCAGTCATGTACTGAACCAGCGGAAACTCACGATAGGTAGTACCTAGCGGGTAGTAAACATCCATACTGTGGAGCAGGGGGACTCCCCAATTAACCAGCTGCTCGGTAACTCTCATGTAGTAATAAGGGTCGAACTCGAAGAAGTTTGTTGAGGGGGTTGCAGAGCGAGCGTAAAATCCAAGCAGCATCAGCGCAACTAGAATAAGCAGAACCTTGTTGTTTTTTATAAAATCAATCAAAGATTTAGAGTTAATTGAATTTAAATCAGGAGTTTTAAAATCAAAATTAAGATTAATTTTTTGAGTGTAAAGCAGTATTATTGAAATGGCAAGAAAAACAATGGTGTTCAGGATGAAAATCCAAACGTTGAAAAGCCAACCGAAGATAACAAACTCAAAAAAGCTCATCAAAGGAGGAATGAACAATCCAAGCAGGATTCCAATGACTGTTTTTTCAAACTTGTTTAAATCCACTCCTTTTAAAAAAGCGAAAGAAAAGATTATTCCAGGCACTGAGACAAGCAAAGCAATTATTATAATTGAAAGTAACTCTAAAATCAATTCAACCACCAACCTAAAAGTCAAGAAATATTAATGCTTAACTATTTTAACACTTTCGTTTTATAATCAAAAAAGATTTAAAATAGTTTAGTATAAAAAAATATAAGAGCGTGAAGGCGGGCAGCTTACCCTTTATAGGGAGGAACTTCCGCCCACCAAATTTTAAACAGAAGGCAAACCTTCCCTGCTTAAGGCAGGGGCGGGGATCAGAAACGACATTCCCGCGGTGTTTTTTTTTCAGGCGTGTGACACTACGATGCCTTAACACCGCTGGAAGTGAAACGAGCCCCACCGGATGGCGCAAGGCTTTTTTAAAGCCGCTTAGATAAATGCTGCCTATGGAAAAACACTCGGTGTTTTTCGTACAACAAAAGGCGGGGTACCGCCCTCACACTCAATTTTTTTTTTATTTGATTTTTTTAGTTTATTTCAGCCTTTGAGTTTAAATGGCAAGGCAAGCTTTTTTAAAATATTGCGGTGTAAAAAAAGGCTTATGAAAGCAGAGGAGCTTAAAAAAAAATACTTGGAGTTTTTCAAGGAAAAAGGGCATAAGATAATAAAGTCAGAGTCGCTCATACCTGAACACGATCCCACTGTGTTGTTTACAACTGCCGGGATGCAGCCGCTGGTTCCTTTTCTTTTGGGCCAGCCTCACCCTCTTGGAAGAAGAATAACAGACGCTCAAAAGTGTGTTAGAACGGGGGATATTGACAGTGTAGGGGATGAAACGCATCTGACTTTTTTCGAGATGCTTGGCAATTGGTCGCTTGGGGATTATTTTAAAAAAGAGGCTATAGAGTGGAGTTTTGAGTTTCTGACTGGAGAGAAATGGCTTAACATTTCTCTTGAAAAACTGGCGGTTTCCTGTTTTGCGGGGGATGATAGCGCGCTTAGGGATTTTGAGTCTGAAAAAATATGGCTTGGACTTGGAGTGAAAAAAGAAAGGATAGCTTTTCTGCCTAGAGAGGATAATTTTTGGGGTCCCGCAGGACAGACTGGTCCTTGCGGTCCGTGCACTGAAATGTTCTTTTGGTCCGGGGATGAAAAACCTCCGGAAGAGTTTAATTCAAAAGAAAAGAGGTGGGTTGAAATTTGGAACGATGTTTTCATGGAGTTCAACAAAAATAGGGAAGGCAAATACGAAATGCTTAAACAGAAAAACGTTGACACTGGCATGGGTTTGGAGAGAACCACTGCGATGCTTGACGGGAAGAAATCGGTTTATGAGACAGAGCTTTTCATTCCCATTATAAATAAGATAAAAAGTCTTGCTGGAAAAGAAAACAAAAAATCTGAGAGGATAATAGCGGATCATTTGAAAGCGGCGGTTTTTATACTGGGCGACGACAAGCTTTTAGAGCCGAGCAACACCGAGCAGGGGTATGTTTTAAGAAGATTGATAAGAAGAGCCGTAAGGCACGGGAGGGAGTTGGAGATAAAAGATAAGTTCACTTCAACCGTTGCCGCCGAGGTTATAAAAATTTATGAAAAGGACTACCCTGAACTTGAAAGAAACAAGAGTTTTATTCTGGAAGAGCTTGACGATGAGGAGGAGAGATTCAAGGCGGTTATAGAGCAGGGGATTAAAATAGCAGAGGAGATAACGTCAAAAAAAACAGGGTTAAGCGAAGAGAAATATTTAATTTTGTCAGGGTTTGAGAAAAGGGAGAAAATCCTTGAGAGAGCGTGGAAAAGAAAGAAGGCAGGGGAGAATTATGAAATAAAAGAGGTTGGGTTAAGTGAAAGGGAGTTGGATGACGCTACTATAACAGGAAAGGAAGGCTTTTTGCTGTACCAGAGCTTCGGGTTTCCCCCGGAAATGATAATTGAGCTTGCTGGCGAAAGAAATCTTCTTTTCAACAAGGAGGAGTTCAACGCCGAGCTTGAAAAGCATCAGGAGCTAAGCAGAACCGCGACAGTTGGAATGTTCAAATCCGGTTTGGCGGACAAGTCAGAGCAAACCACTAAGCTTCACACCGCCACTCACCTGTTGAACGAAGCTTTGAGGAGGGCGGTGGACAAAAATATCAAGCAAAAAGGAAGCAACATCACTCCTGAGAGGTTGAGATTCGACTTTAATTTCAACAGGAAGCTGACTCATGAAGAAATAAAAAAAGTTGAAGAGGAAGTTAATGGAATAATCAAAAAAGGCTTGAACGTGGAAAGAACTGAAATGACCGTTGAAGAGGCTAAAAAGCTAGGCGCTCAGGCGTTGTTCACTGAAAAATACGGAGGCAGGGTAAGTGTTTACAATGTGGGAGATTACAGCATTGAAGTGTGCACTGGCCCGCATGTTAAAAACACTTCAGAGCTTGGGGTTTTTAAGATAGTTAAGGAAGAGGCTGTAAGCGCTGGAGTGAGAAGGATAAAGGCAATTCTGACTTGAACAATAAAATGCCGCAGGGGGGAGTTGAACCCCCCACCTCCAGATGGCTCAATCTTGAGTTTGAATTTATGAGTCACGCCTTGTAAAAAAAAAGAACTGGCGCTCTAACCAGCTGAGCTACTGCGGCTTTGCATTAGAAATTATTCTCAAAAAATTTAATAAACCCAACGCAAGAGAAAATAAGCATGGTTGCTGAGAGTTTAAGCCGGTTTATAACCGTTTCGTCAAATGTTATAAGCCAGAATATTATAATTATATTAATATTATTGGCGGTGATTTCCCTTGTTTTTTCAAAGCGCAGAAGAACTCTTATTGCGACGTTTGTGATAATAATTGCGATTTACTTGGCGGCTTTCCTTTTGAATATCAACGGTTTAAGTGTTATTGAAATAGCGGTTCCATTTTCTATAGCGATGGTGTTCTTCGCAAGCCAGGTTTTTTACGTTTTTCTTATAATTTCAATAATTCTTATGCTTTCAGCGTCGTCGATTTCAATTCTTGGTGCTGGAGTTTCATTGGGGGTTATAACCCCTTTTTTTGGCGAGACTATAATAAATAAAATAGAAGAATTGGGTTGGATTTTAAATGAATGAAGAGTTGAGGCAGACCGTACACATTTTTATAGGGATAGTTGTTATAGGGCTGGTTTATGTCATTGGAGTTGAAAACACTCTCGGATTGCTGGTTTTTTTTCTTGTCGTTGGAGTTTTGTTTTCAAATGCTAAGGCTCTTGGATTTAAGAACGGTCTTGTAGATGGGATTTTAGATCGGATAGAAAGGGGGGTTAAAATACCGGGTAAGGGGGCTATTACGATGTTCTCTGGGATGATTTTTATTCTCTCGCTAACGCCGCCTATTTACGCCATAACGTTGATTTCAATTCTAGCGGTGGGCGACGGTTTTTCAACGCTTATAGGAAGAAACGCCGAGGTTAAACTGCCTTGGAACGATAACAAAACATGGTACGGTTTTGTTTCATTCGTTGTTTTCAGTTCAATCCCGGCTTTTTCATTTCTAGGGTTTGAAGGTATAGCCTATGCTTTCACTTTGGGAATGATTGAAACCATAGATGTTGACATTGACGACAATCTTCTCCTTTCAATTTCAGCCGTGATTATAAGCTACCTTGTAACGAAGAAAATATAATGGGAGTTGAAAGGCGAAAACGTTAAAAACAAAAACAGGGAAAGTATTTTTTGATGATAAAGGAAAATCTTGACACTTCTATAGACCGGCTTGTTGAGTACATAAACGCCAATGAAAGCGTGAGCGTCACCAACGCGGCCAAGGTTCTGGCCATGAACCCTGACGAGGTTGAAAAGCTTGGTGAAATGCTGGCTGAGAGCGGTTTGATTTCAATAAGATACGAGCTTACAAACACCATTCTGGCTTCAAAGAAGAAGATAATCTTAAAACCAACTCTATCCCCGCAGTTCAAGCAATTGGCGGTGGAGGAAGGAAAGAAGATAGAAAAACAAATTTTCGACACCGAAAGTATTTTTGAGTTCATAGAGTCTGATTTAAACAAAAGAATAAACATAGCTCAGAATAATCTGAGAAAGCTATCCCAGCAGACTAACATAGATGAGAAGGACGTTGAGAAAACGGAAAGTGAAATGCAGAAGGTTATTGAAGAGGTTCACGTTATGGAAAATAGGGTTAATGAATTATATAAAAGAATATATGTTTTCGACCAGCAGCTTCAAACTTTCAGGGACAACATAAAGAAGATTGAAAAGAGAAAGCCTTCTATAATTGAGAGGATTAAAAACATTTTTGGGATTAAAAGAAAGATGGAGGTTATTCCTGAAAGCGAGGTGGAGGAGGCAAGCGAGTTGAAGGAAAAGGCCAAGATGCTTGAAAAGAAGATGGAGGGAAAACCCTTGCAGCCTCTTGAATCAAAAATAATCGAAGTTGGAAAGCAGGCAAAGATAGAAATTCCAATCCAGGGGTTCAAAAAAATAGTTGAAAGCAGGGTGGAGAGCAAAAATAGGGAGAATAAAATAGAAAAGGGAAGAGTTGAAAAAAAGGAAGTTGAAAAAACCGCGGTTGAAGAGGAAAAACCCCGGAAAATTCATAAAATAAAAAAACATGAAAAGGTAAAGTCAAGTAAGGAAATCAAGCAAAGAAAAGCGAATGAATTTAAAAAAGCAAGGCGCGTGGTCAGGGAAATAAAAAAAAGGAAGGTCAAGATAAGAGTTTTGAAGTTCAGGAGGAAGGGGGTTTGGATAAAAGCATGGATGAAAGACGGGAGGTTTTTCAAAATAAAAGAGTTAAGAGGGAGTAGAAAATGAAGGTGATTACAAATTACAGTGTGGAAAGCGAGGGGGTTATAGCCGAGATAGAGATAACTCAGGAGGAGAGGGAGTTCACAAATAAATATTACTTAAAGCATGTTAAAATAAAACCCGCGACAGAAGCGGTTTTAGAGCATTTAAAGGAGAAGATAATAGAAAGTATAGATATTAAAACTTCTGAAATACTGGATCCAAGGGAGAATGAGAAGGTTAAAATAAAGCTTGCGGACAGGGCTTCAATGCTTATAGAAGAGCAGCTTCCAGGGGTTTCGGAAGAGGAGAAGAGAATACTTGTTGGAAAGATAATAAATGACATGACAGGGCTCGGCGATCTTGAACTGGTTTTGAATGATGATAATCTTGAAGAGATTGTTATAAACTCTTCGCACGAGCCGGTTAAGGTTTATCATAAAAAGTATGGTTGGCTTTCAACAAACATTACGATAAGCTCTGAGGAGCAGATTTACAATTACTCTTCGATAATAGCAAGGAAAATAGGAAAGCAAATAACAAATCTTCAGCCTATGATGGACGCGCACCTGTTGAATGGAAGCAGGGTGAACGCGGTTTTATTTCCCATAAACAACAAGGGCAACTCTCTTACGATAAGGAAGTTTTCCAAAGACCCGTGGACAATAGTCAATCTGATAAGCCCTGATTACAAAACAATCACAAGCGAGGTTGCAGCGCTGATATGGACTTCGATGCAGTATGAGATGAGCATTCTCATCGGAGGGGGGACCGCTTCGGGTAAAACCAGTTTTTTGAATGCCATTCTGCCTTTCGTTCCGGCGAACAACAGGGTGATTTCAATAGAGGATAGTGTTAAAGGAAGTGAGAAAATCATATTTCAGAAGGGGGATGTTTTTTATGAAAGAACGATAAGCGATCTTGTTGAAAGCCAGCTTTTAAAAGACAAAACGATTCTTGAGGATGAAACTGAAATTGCATTGAACAATGTTGATGAAATCAGGGTTTTTTCTTCATCCAAGGATGGGAGGGTGGGGCTTACGCAGCCGACCGCTTTCATAAAGCATAAGATAGCTAAAAACATTGTTGAGATAAAGACTGAAAAAACAATCATAAGCGTGACAGAGGATCATTCGGTGTTTGTCATGAAAGAGTTCTTGACTCCCGTTAGAGCGGGTGATTTAAGAGAAGGGGACGAGATTTGTATTGCCATGATTGCAACTGAAAATCTCTCGCTTACCGGTTCAATTCAACTTAAAATTCAAGGGGGGGTTCAAGCTCAAACTTCGAAGATAATCGGGATAAGCAAAAATTTCTATGAGGGGAGCGTTTACGATTTGACTGTTCCGTTGTATGAGAATTTCGTCTGCAGCAACGTTATTGTTCACAATACCAGAGAGTTGGTATTGCCTGATTTCATGCACTGGATTCCGATGGTTACAAGAGAGCCCAACCCTGAAGGCAAGGGGGAGATAACCATGCTTGACCTTGTGGTCAACTCTCTTAGAATGAGGCCCGACAGGATAGTGTTGGGAGAAGTGAGAAGACGGGAGGAGGCTGAAGTGCTTTTCGAGGCTATGCATACTGGACACTCGGTTTACTCAACGGTTCATGCTGATGAAGTGTTGCAGGTGAAAAACAGGTTGTTAAACCCTCCCATAAGCCTGCCTGAAGAAGTGCTTGGAGCGCTGCAGTTGATAATAGTTCAGTACAGACAGAGAAGAACGGGGATAAGAAGAACTTATGAGGTTGCGGAAATAACACCGGAGGAAAATAAAATGAACTTGAACGTTATATATAAATGGAATGCCAGGGATGACAGCCTCGATAGGGTTGGAAATTTCATAAGGCTTATAGATGAGTTGACAATGCACACTGGGATGACTATAAATGAGATTGAGGGGGATATAAGCGAGAAGAAAAGGATCCTTGACTTCGCGCTTGAGCACAAGATAGAGAAGGTAAATAATATAGGAGCTTTGATAGCAGAATATTATAAGAACAGGGAGGAATTGCTTGACAGCGTGTCTAAAAATAAAGTGCCTGAGTGGTTGAAGTGAAGACAATACCTTTTTCGCTTGTACCCTCCCCGCTTGCGGTGGGCATTGCAAAGAGAATTAAGGGAGTGGGTAAATTTATAGCGGAGTTTTTTCCAGGGCTTGAAGACGAGCTGACGCAGTCTGATTATGATTATGACGCTCGGGAATATTCAGCTATAGTGGTAACGGTTTCTATTTTAAACGCGGTGTTAATGTTTGCTTTGATTTTTGGAATTGGAGAGCTTGCAGGCGTTAACCTGCTTTTTCTCGCCGTGCTTGTTTCGGTTATAATATTCTTCGCCACGTTCGCCACTATAATTTACTATCCCCAGCTTATAGCGACTAGAAAAATGAGGAGGATAGAGGATAATTTGATACCAGCGGCAAGACAGTTGTATATCGAGGTTAAAAGCGGGGTTCCGCTGTTCAACGCCATGATTAGCATTTCAACAAGCTATGGCGATGTCAGCGAGGAGTTTAAGAAGATAGTGAGCAGGATTAACGGGGGTGTTTCAGAGCTTGACGCGATTTCAGAGGCGAGCAAGGAAAGCCCTTCGTTCAAGCTTAGAAGGATTTTGTGGCAGATATCCAACGCCTTGAAGGTGGGAAGCGATGTTGGAACGGCTCTTGAAACGACAATAGAGGGTTTGACTAAGGATAAAATGGATGATATTGAAAAGTACGCTCACGAGCTGTCGCCGTGGACCATGATGTACATGATGATAGCGGTTATAGTTCCAAGCCTTGGAATAACCATTCTTATAGTTCTAGTTTCAATAGTAAGCATTCCAATCACTTCGATTATTTTTCCAATAATAATAATTTTTCTTGTAGCTTTTCAGCTGGTGTTCTTAAACCTGATTAAAAGCAGAAGGCCGAGGGTGTGAAAAAAAATGGACTTCAATAAGCTGTATTTGAAAATTTCAATGCTGGCTCCAAAGAAAACGGTTAATTCCATTTCAACGCTTATGGAGCAGGGTGGTTTCACCCTCAACCCGAGGATATTTATAGGTTTTACTTTATACCTCGCTTTTTTCGCCACACTTGCTTCTTTTTTCCTTACTCAAATAATCTTTACCGGCCAGACGTTTCACATTCTAATTCCAGCGGTTGTTTTGATTTCAATTCCAGGGCTTCTTTACGTGCTGATAATGATGACTGCCGACAACAGGGCGAGGAAGATAGAAGAGCTTCTGCCTGACGCGCTTGACATAATCGCGGCTAACATTCGCGCTGGAATGACGCTTGAAAACGCGATTTGGCTGGCGGCAAGACCGGAGTTCGGGCCTTTAAGGGATGAAATCAAGAAAATAAGCGCCGACACTTTCGGTGGAAGGCCAATAGATGAAAATCTTGAAAGAATGAGTGGGAGGGTAAGGTCTGATGTTATTAAAAGGGCGGTTCAGCTTATACAGGAGGGTATAAGGCTTGGAGGGGAGATGTCGAAGCTTTTAGAGGAAGTTGCTGATGACACGAGGAACACTCAAACGCTTAAAAAACAGATTTCCACTTCAACTGTTACTTATACTTTATTCATAATATTCGCGGCTACTATAATGGCTCCGCTGCTGTTTTCTATATCTACCACTTACTCCAAGTTAAGCCAGAATTTAATGGCGACCACCAACACTGGGAATACGGGAATGCTTCTTCAAAACATTCCTTTAATAGGAAGCGGAGGGGGAGGTTCAAGTTCTATAAACTCTAATGATATATTCTACTTCGCGCTGGAAAGCATAATAGCGACTAATCTTCTGGCCGGGTTTATAATAGGTCAGATAAGATATGGCAAAGCCACTAGAGGGGTGGGGTATGTTCCGGTGCTGCTTATAGTGTCTATTACCATATTTTTGATAACCCAGCAAACGCTTCAGATAGTAATTCAAGGCTTTATCAAATAAAACCGCGGCGGGTTTAAATTTTAGAAGTAGTTTAGGTTTTGATTATCTTGTCAACCACCTGGCTGACCACTCTTATAACCTCCTCCTCGCCCTTCCCTTCCATTGTCAGTATAAAACTGCTTGTGTTCCATAATCTCAACCTGTTGGCTAGGAATTGAAGGAACTGAGTGGTGGTGTTTGAATCATTGTAAAGAAGCATGGTGGTGAGAGAATCCAGTATAACGAATTTTTTCCCACTTATCCTGTTCAAAACCTCGCTTAGGGTTATGCTCAAGTCGGTCAGGTTGCGCTGGCTCGCCAGGAAAACAACGTTTTCCTTTTTCTGCGGCTCGCCTGTGGCAACCTGCGTAACCAAATCGACATAAAAGAAGTCGCACTTGCTTTTTCCTTTGAAAATGCTCTCGAACATGCTGGAAGGCTTGTTGAATGAAACCATTACTATAGTTGCAGAGTTTCCTATAGATTTTACAATGCCGATAACCGCATCGTTAAAATCATCGTTGTTTGTGATAACGATGCTTGAAAATGGTTGTTTCAACGATTTAATCCCATTTACAATATTTTTTGAAAGCATCTTTAACCATCTAATTTAAAAACAATATTAAAACAATTTGATTATTATTTTAAAACAAATAGTTAAAAACATTACGTTTGAAAACTAAAAAGCTAAATGTTTGCCGACAACAAAAAATAGTTTCTAATTATACCCCCTTCGAGGGCTTAAGCCCTCGATTTTCCCCTTAGAAGGGGGATAGCTCCTCCTTACGTCATCGTTACCTGCTTGGGTGTTTTGTCCCATTTCATCCGTGGTTTTTTAGACCACGGTTTTCTGGGTTTCTGTAATTAATTTTCTTTTGTGAATAATTTAAGCGGGGTTGGTTTAAACATGCTTTAAACTCAAAAGTAAGGAATTTAAAGCAGATTGTATTAAAAAAACATGTGATGAGCAAAAAAAACGCAAATGAGAATAAAAGTCATGAAGATAAAAAAATTCCGGTTTTCGCGCCAGTGGTTGGAATAGAAGAGAAGAAAGAGGAGAAAGTAGATTTCGGCAGGATGCAAACAGGGGTCAATGGTTTGGACGAGCTTCTGCCCGACGGCATTCCAAGGGGCTCTTCGATTCTGATAAACGGTTCAAGCGGCTCTGGAAAAACAAACCTTTCACTGCAGATTTTATACGAGGGGGTGGTTAAGTTCAACGAGCCTGGAATATACATTTCATTTGAGGAGAATTCAGAGAGTATAAGAAACACTGCAAAAAGTTTTGGCATGGAAATAGAAAAGTACGAAAAGGAGAACAAGCTTTCTATAATATCAAAAGACCCTTACGAGGTGAAGAACTTTGCCACGAGCCTTTCAGGTGAATTATACTACAAGATAAAAGACATGAAAGCGAAGAGACTGGTTGTCGACAGCATAACTTATTTAGGGGGGTCTCTTCAAAACCCGTACGAGCTTAGAAGGCTTATGAATGATTTGAACAAGAGGCTTAAAACAATGGGGATAACCACTTTTTTTGTTTCAGAAACGCCGGAGTCAATTAACCTTGTTGGAAGGTACGGGGTGGAGGAGTTTGTGGTGGATGGGGTTATATTGCTTCACAACATTTTAATAAAGCAGGGAAGGCAGAGGGCGATTGAAATACTTAAAATGAGACAGACAAACCATGACACTTCAATGCACCCGTTCAAAATAACAAGCAGGGGAGTGGAGATTTATCCAAGAGAGCAAATTATAATTTAAAAAAAAACAAATTGGGAAGTGAAAGGCAGAACATGCGCCAGTCGGAAGTTGAAAAAATAATGGAAGGTCTAGCCAAGCTTCTTGAAGGGGAGGGTTTGAAGACAAAACCGGTTAGAGCAAACGAGGGTTACGGGGATATCGCGATTCCGCTGTTTGAAGCAGTGCGGAAAGGCAATGCCGAGAAGATTATAAAAAAGATAGGGGAAGATAAAAACCTCTGTGAAAATGTCGAGTTTAAAGGCGTTGAAAACAATTTTTTAAACCTCGCCTTTACTAAAAATTTTTACATTAAAAGCCTTGCAGAAGAAGGGTTAAGGGAAAACCACGGGGGGGTTGCGGTTGTGGAGTTTTCATCTCCGAACATCGGAAAGCCGTTGCATGTGGGGCATATAAGATCCACCATACTTGGCGACAGCATTAGAAAAATAATCGAGAGGAACGGGTGGAGGGTTTTCAGTATTAATTATCCCGGCGACAGTGGCAGGCAAGTTGCGTTAATGATACTCGCGATGAAAAAGCTTAAAATGGAAAAAATTGAAAACGAGCGGCAGCTTCTGGAGACTTACGTTGAAATCAACAAGAAGGTGGAGGAAAGCGAGGAGCTAAAAATTGAAGTTAATGAGATAATAGAAAAGATAGAGAAGGGGGACGCTGAAACTCTCAAGGTGATTGAAAAAATAAGAGACCACTCGTTGAAAATATTCAAAAAGGCTTACGAATCGCTGGGAATTAAATTCGACGAGGTTAAGGGGGAAAGTCAGTTCATAGAAAGCGCGGCGCTCGTGTCTAAAGAATGCGAGGAGAAGGGAATAGCGGTCGTGGAGGAAGGAGCGCTTATAGTTAAACTTGAAAAGTACAATCTTCCAAACACTGTTTTGATGAGGTCAAACGGGACGACTGTTTATATAACAAGGGACTTGGCTTGGGCGGATTATAAAAACGAGAAGTATAAGCCAGATTTGAGTATATATGTGACTGATTCAAGGCAGAACAACCATTTTGAACAGTTGTTTCAAATACTTAAAATGCTCGGAAGGGGTTACACTGAAACTCTCAGGCATGTTGGTTATGGTTTTATGACCATTGAAGGTAAAGCGTTCGCGACAAGGGATGGCAACACCATTCTTTTGGCGGATATTCTGGAAGAAAGCAGAATTGAAGCGCTTAAGGAGTTGGAGAAAACTGAAAAAAAATACAGTGAAAAAGAGAAGGGCGATATTTCAAAAAAAGTTGGGATTGCCGCGTTGAAATTTTCGGTGCTTAAAGTTAGAAATGAGAAAAACATTTCGTTCAACGCAAGGCAGAGCGTCAGCTTTGAAGGGGACACCGGCGCTTATATACAATACACTCATATCAGAACCAAAGGTATAATCAAAAAATTGGAAGAGCTTGGGGAGTTGGAGCAGTTGAATCTTGATTTTGAGTTGAATGAGTATGAGAAAAAGCTTGCAGGGCAGCTGGCGTTCTATTCCTTGGCTTTAAGGCAGGCTGAAAGAGAGTTGAGCCCGCACATCATAGCAGATTATGCATTAAAAACAGCGCATTTGTTCAACACTTTCTACTCTGAAAACCCCGTGGTTAAAAGCGGGAATGGGTTCAGGATTCTACTGGTCAAAAAAACAGAGGAAACGCTCAGGGAGTGTCTTGAAATGCTCGGCATTGAAACGCTTGAAAAAATGTAAAATGCGGATGCTGGGAATCGAACCCAGATCTCGAGCTTGGGAAGCTCGCATCATGCCACTGGACCACAACCGCTTTGAATAAGATTAAAATACGAAAAAATATAAATGCTTTTCAAAAATAAATCGGCTAAAAAAAAGGAAAACCTTTTTTAAGAAAACGCTTTTAATAGAACTTCATGAAGATAGGTTTGACGGGCACTTTCGCTTCCGGAAAGAGCTTCGCCTCACAGATTCTGCAAAAGAGGGGTTTTGAGTATTACAGTTTAAGCGAGGAGGTCAGGGACGAGTGTGATAAAAGGGGGCTTCCTCCTGAAAGAAAAAATCTTTTTAACATTGCAAACGAGCTTAGGGAGAATTACGGACCTCAGGTTCTTGCTGAAAGGATAGTTAAGAAAATAGAGGTAAAAAAGCCCAAAAACGCGGTTATAGATGGAATAAGGTCTCCTGAAGAGGTTTGGGTGTTAGAGAAAATGAAAAACTTTACACTCGTAGCCATAGACGCGCCTATAGAGTTAAGATATGAAAGAACGGTAAAAAGAAAAAGAGCGAGCGAGGAAAACCAAACTTTTGAAGAGTTTAAAAAATCAGAGTTGAGGGAGTGGGAAGGCAGTAACCAGAACATCAAAGGTTCAATGAACCTAGCAAAAATAAAAATAATCAACAATTCAACCAGGGAAGAGCTTGAAAGTAAGATAGATGAGTTGATCAAAACGTTAAAGTCTAAAAAATAGTTAGCGGGTTAAGATTAACCACCGCAATCCGGCTTCTTCCGACATTACCCTTTGCAGGTAAACAATACTTTCATTTCAAATTCAAGCTTAAATCAGCGGTGAAAAAGTTAAAAACCAGAGTGTGCAAAACATAAACATGGACAAAACAAAGAGAATAGAAGAGATAATTAAAAAGCTTGACAAAGAGCTGAGCGATAAGGAGACAGAGCAGGATAGAGCGCTTAAGCTTTCAAGGGAGATCGTTAGAGAGTGCTCGAGGATGATTAAAAAAATACACCAAAACGAAGAGATAAGCGAGGATGAAATAAGGGAAACAGACGCCAAAGTTGAAGCAATTGAGAAGATAAGGGGTTTCGATCAAATCAGGTACATTGCAATGCAGGAGTATTCTGAGTTTAGGTGCTTAAAGGCGGTGATTGAAAAAAAGGAGGTTCCCTATCCCGAGGAGATACACTGCGATTATTTGAGTTATGCTCAGGGGCTTGCGGACTGCGTTGGAGAGTTGAGAAGGCAGATACAGATACTGCTTAAGGACAGAAACAAGAAAAAGGCGGAGGAGGTATTCAGGGAGATGGAGAATATTTACGAAAACGTGGCTGTCATAAAATACTCTTCATCGCTTACTGGGATGCTTAGAAAAAAACAGGATGTTATAAGAATTCAATTAGAGCAGGCTAGAAGCGAGCTTCTGGGTTAATGGTTTTTAGAAAAAATGGAAAGCAACTACGAGTTTAAGAAAAAGCTTGAGGAAATGTCTAATTATTCGGGGAGGGGAACCGAGCTTATAAGCGTTTACATAACTCCAAATTATCCCGTGAGCGAGATTGCCGGAAAGCTCAGGGACGAGTATGGGCAGGCTTCCAACATTAAAAGCAAGACAACGCAGAAGAATGTCCAGGCGGCTATTGAGAAGATAATGAGTTTTTTAAAGAAAATGCCCACCCCGCCTGAAAATGGGGTTGCGATATTCTGCGGCAACATTTCAGAAACAGAGGGGAAGCCTGACATTGAGTTATTCACTGTTATCCCGCCCCAGCCGCTTCAAGTCCAGTTTTACAGGTGCGAAAGCAAGTTTGTCCTTGACCCTTTGCTTGAAATAACCGATAACACGGATTCTTATGGGGTTTTAGCTATGGACGGAAGGGACGCCACTGTAGGAATTTTAAAGGGCAAGGTGATAAAAGTTCTTAAAAGACTGCACAGCACGGCGCACCAGAAATTCCACAAGGGAGGGCAGAGCGCTGGAAGATTTCAGAGAATACATGAGGAAACCGTTGAGAAGTATTACCAGAGAATAGGAGAGGCGATGAACGCTTTTCTTGACATTAAAAGATTTAAGGGGGTTATAGTTGGAGGGCCTGGACCTACGAAGGAGGATTTTGTAAAGGGAAAATACTTCAACTACCAGATTAAAATTATAGGGGTTGTTGACATCGGCTACGCCGACGAGTCGGGGTTAAGGGAGTTGATAAATAAAAGCTCCGAGCTTATTTCAGAGCAGGAGATGGTAAAAGAGAAAAAGATAGTGGACGAGTTCATGGCTGAGATAGTAAAGAATGGCAATGCCACATACGGGGTTAATGAGATAATGAACAACCTTGAACAGAAAAACGTTTCAAAACTTCTTGTGACAGAAGGCTTTAAGCTCATTAAATATGTTTTGTCCTGTCCAAAGTGCGGAAAAAAATATGAAAAATACTCTCCTAATTACAAGTGTGAGTGCGGGGGGGAGACTAAAATAGAAAAAGAGGAGGATATTCTAGAGGAGATAATCAAAAAAACCGAGGAGCAGGGAGGAGAGGTCATTCCAATTTCAACTGAAACCGAAGAGGGAGCGCAGTTCAGTGAAATGTTTCACGGGATAGGCGCTCTCACCAGAAGAATTCTTTATTAGAATATTTTTTAAACCAGCCCGTTCAAAACTTTTAATTGAAATGTGGGAGGAAAACTTCAAGAAATACTCGCTCAAGCGGTTTGCAATGGAAAAGATAAGCGATGAAAGCGCAAGCCAAAAAATTGAGGCGATGTTGGATGAGCTTAAAAACAATTTCGGCAAGCCTGAAAAACATTTGAAAATATTCAAGAAAAGCAAGGAATTGGCACTTTCGATTCTTTTCTCCAAGTACGGGTTTGAACCCAAAAAAACGCTTGAAGAGTGCTTTGAGCTTGGAGTGAAGAAAAACTCCGATTATGGGAGTGATAATATTCTAAGATTCGGGGAAAGGGGCTTGATAATAAGGATAAGCGACAAGTACGCTCGGGTTCAAAACCTTCTAAAGAAGGTAAAGACAAGCGTGGGCGATGAGAAGATAGAAGACACTTTGGAGGATATAATAAATTATTCAATATATGGGGATATGCTGACCGACAATGTGTGGAGCTGACGCTTAAATGAAAATGATTTTGAAATGGAGCCCGAAGATTTTTTAGTGGAGGAGATAGACTACACCGGTAGGGTTTTGAGGTTAAACGAAAAGATAAGTGAAAAAAGCGAGGAGGGGGATCAAACGCTTTTCGTTCTTCAAAAAAGAAACTGGAACACTATTCAAGCTATTAACGCTATTGCTAAAGCGGTTGGAAGGTCAAGAAAAAGCTTTTCAAGCGCCGGCAACAAAGACAGAAACGCCGTTACAGTACAACTTTGCAGCGCTTACAAAGTAAAACCTGAAGAGCTGCTTGGCTTGAGAATAAAGGACATTCAGATAAACGGGGCTTGGATTTCAAAGGAAAAAATTGCAATGGGAAAGCTAAGGGGTAACAATTTTATCATAACATTCAAGAAAAAAATAAGAAAAAAAGAGAGGGTGATTTCAAACGAGTTCGGGCCTCAGAGGTTCGGGTCAATGAGAAAAAACACTGCAAAAATTGGAAAGCTTTTGATACAGGGGAGGTTCAAGGAAGCGGTTAAAAGCTACTTGTGTGATGGAAGCGATTCTTCGGTAAGGGAGAGGGTGAGGCTTAAAAAAGATAAAAACTTTAAAAAGGCACTTGAATACTTTCCAAAGTTTTTAAGGTATGAGAGAATGATGCTGGAACACCTATCGCAGCATTCGAATGACTATGTCGGGGCGCTTAGAAGAATTCCCAGAACGCTCCAGCTTCTTTTCATCCACGCCTACCAGGCAAAGCTGTTCAACGAGGAGTTGAAAAAAAGGAATATTTACAAGGCAATGAAAAACGAGTTTTACTGCGGGGTTAACGAGCTGGGCTTTCCAAGCCTGAAAAAAACAAGGGGTTCTGAAAAAAAAGCAAGGGAAGGGAGGGTTTTCGTTGTGGGGAATATAATAGGAAGCGATACAAACCTCAACAGAGTAGAGGAGGGAATCCTGAAAAAGGAAAAAATCAAAAAGGAGGATTTCAGGATAAGGTCAATGCCAGAGCTTTCAAGCAGGGGGGGCAGCAGAGCGCTGACGATTCTGGTAAGAATCAAAAAAACAGACTCAAAAATACAATTCTCGCTTCCGCCCGGAAGCTATGCCACCGCGGTTTTAAGGCATTTGAAGGGAATAGATTAAAAACTTTTCATAACAAAAACAATTCAGGCGGAGGTCGCCTAGTGGCTATGGCGGTAAACGTAAAATCCGTAAGCCTGCTAAACTAAGCCGAAAGCTATTGGTGCATCTGCGCCGCGCGGGTTCGAATCCCGCCCTCCGCGCCATATCAAAATGCTTTGTCGCAATCGTTGAAAAAAACTCGTTCAACGTGCTCCTCAAAACACCGGTGATTTTTGTGAGAGCACAATGATAAAGGTTTTGAAACGCGTGCGTTTTTCTCAGAATAAAATCATTATTCAAATCAACCCCTCAATGGATAATCATTGATTTTAACAGGCATGACTTTCACAGGCTTCGGGAACAGATGCGCAAAAAGTAAGGTCTTCCAATTATTCTACGCGCCACGATTCTATTTTACCTCCATCGATTCATAATATTTATAAATATGTGTAAATACATCTATTATACATTGTGGTAAGCATGAACAATAAGAACGTTACCCTCAAAATTGACTCAAACATTTACGAAGAGTATAGGGCTTATTGTAGAGACAAAGGTTTGATTGTTTCAAAACAGTTCGAGAACTTCATAAAAGAAGAATTAAAGAAAAATAACAAAAATTTGGTGGAAGGATGGCATCAGCAAAAATAATTATTGGCGATAGCAGAAAAATGGGTGAAGTAAAAAACGAAGCTGTTGACTTAGTCATAACTTCTCCGCCCTACTGGCACATCAAAGATTATGGAGTTGAGAGCCAGATAGGTTATGGTCAGTCTTTGCATGAATACCTCAAAAACCTGTATGTGGTTTGGAAGGAATGTTTCAGGGTGTTAAAGCCAGGCACCAGGCTGTGCGTAAACATCGGCGACCAATTTCTAAGAAGTATAATTTACGGAAGGTACAAAATCGCCCCATTACATTCCGAGTTCATTACACAATGTGAAAATATTGGATTTGACTATATGGGTTCGATTATTTGGCAGAAAAAAACAACAATGAATACGACTGGAGGGGCAGCGGTAATGGGGTCATACCCATACCCACCAAATGGTTTGGTAGAAATAGACTATGAATTCATTCTTATTTTCAAAAAGCAAGGAAAAAAGGAATTTTCAAAAGAAGCAAAAGAAAAGTCCAAGCTTACAAAAGAGGAATGGAAAGAGTATTTTTCTGGCCATTGGAACTTTAACGGAGAAAGACAAGCGGATCATGAAGCAATGTTCCCAGAAGAATTGCCAAAAAGATTAATCAAAATGTTTACTTTTGTCGGGGACACTGTTTTGGACCCGTTCTTGGGGAGCGGTACAACAGTTAAAGTTGCCCTTAATCAAAACCGAAATTCTATTGGATACGAGATAAATCAAGAGTTTTTATCGATCATTAAAAAAAAATAGGCATGAACGAGACTTTGCTCAGTTTAAACAACCAGGTTGAAATTGTAAGTAGAGATCAAAAAATTCAGCTTGAAGAGAATATCGAATATGTTCCGAACATAAAGGACGCAAAACCAATCATTTCTCCAGACAAATTCAAATTCGGCAAAGAACAATTCTATAAAGTAGCAAACATCCTTAGTGAAGACACGATAGAGTTAGATACTGGCCTTAAAATAAAATTGTTGGGAATAGATGCTATTCCACAGGAATCGGCAAAAATATTGAATTATCTTGGCGAATTTGTTCAAGGCAAACAAGTATTTCTAAAGTTTGATCCATCTTTCAAGGCAGAAGAAGAGATCGTTCCAGCGTACGTATTCTTAAAAAACAAAATTTTTATCAACAAGGAGCTTGTAAAACAAAAATTAGCAAGAGTTCCACTGTATAGTTTCAAATACAAGGACAA
>CAYMAH010000054.1:0-15553 GCA_964388435.1 Microcaldota archaeon
TTCTTGACCATTCTTTTGTTGATGTGATAATAAACGTTGAAACTTTCAGCGCTTCACAGGCAGCAGAGTTCATATCAACAACCGCTAAAAACATGCGTTTAAGAAAAAACAAGTTCTCTTCTATGATAAAAAACAGGATAAGGAAAAATCTTTTAAACAGAGAAAGTCAATAGAAAAAGCATGGTTGATATCATTCAGATAATCATTGCAGGCGTGGTCGCTTCAATAGTTTGGTTTATAGTCGGCGGAGCGCTTTACATGAACCCCTTGGTTGATAAAATGTACAGGCAAAGCAAGTCACCAGCGTTGAAGAAATGGAAGAGTTCGAATAAGTATTTGTTCAACATGTTTGTCTTCGGGGGTCTTATTCAGTGCGTGATTTTCGCTTTTGTTTACGCGATACTGTTTCCGGCAATTAGCGGCGATTTACTCTTAAACACTCTTGTATTCGGGTTGGTGCTGGCCAGCGTTAAGACTTTTCCTAAAATGGTGGATTCTTGGATTCAAACCACCTATCCTCAGAGTCTTTTGACCGTTGAGTTCATAAACGGGATTATCGAAGGTTTTGCAATCGCCTTGGTTTTTGCCTTGATAATTTAAGGATTATTAGTGTTTGGAATTCATGAGAGTGTTTAAAAATTTAAACATCTTAAAAATTTAACAGAATATTAAGAGTTAACCCGAGGTGTTAAAAGATGAGTGCTATTAAAGTTGGAAGAAAATGTGTTTTGACAAAAGGCAGAAGGGCCGGAAAGGAGGTTGAAATAACCGAAGTGATAGACTCTAGTTTTGTAAAAGTCAAGGACACAAAGGGCAAAGTCAGAAAAGCCAACATTTCACACTTAGAGCCAATGTGAAAAAATGATTAAGCTGCTTAAGGAAAAGTTTGAGAAGGGCAAGAAGCCTTCTGAGCGTAGCTTGGATGAAAGGTTGAAGCTAGGAGTAATTATAATTGACAAACCCGTTGGGCCCACCAGCCATGAAACCGCGAGTTTTGTAAAGAGGATACTGGGTTTAAGCAAAACCGGCCACACCGGCACTCTTGATTATAACGTTTCTGGAGTGATGGTGGTTCTTCTTGAAGATTCATGCAAGACAGCTGTTTTGTTCAAAAACAATGTCAAGACTTACGTGGGCGTTTTGAAGCTTGAAAGTGATTTGAGTGAAAATGAGTTGAAAAAAGCCATGCGTCTTTTTGTAGGCGATATTTATCAAAAACCTCCTCTTGCCAGCGCCGTTGCGAAAAAACTAAGAGTTAGAAGGGTTTATGAGTTTGATTTTATCGAGAAAAAAGGCTTGAGGGTTTTGTTCAAGGCGAGAGTGGACGCTGGAACTTACATTAGAACTTTATGCTTCCACTTGGGGGAATTTTTAGGGGTTGGGTCGGAGATGGAAGAGTTAAGGAGAATTGAAAGCGGGGTGTTTAATGAAAATCAGGCGGTTATTCTTCAAAAGCTGGTTGACGCTCAATGGCTTTACTCTCAGGGAAAAGGAGAAAGATTGAATAAAATTATCTTGAACATTGAAGAGGTTTTGAATAGGATGGGTGTTAAAAAGGTTGTTGCAAGCGATTTCGCCCTGCATTCAATCTCCACCGGGGCTAATCTTGCGGTTCCAGGAATCGTTGAAATGGACGAGTTTGATAAAAGCGAGATTTTAGGAATTTTCACGGGCAGGGGAGAGCTTGTTTGCATTGGAAAAACTCTTATGAGTTCGGAAGAGATTTTAAATTCAAAAAAGGGGGTTGCGATTGATATTGAAAGGGTGGTTCATGGTTTCTGAGTTTAGGGTTTGTCTTTTAAGTATTTTTTATTTTTTATGGTTTTCAATGTTTTTCTTGTAGAGTTTTTTGGCGTTTTCAATTTCTTCTATTTTCAGGGGGTAGGTTCTATAGTCTGAGTAGGATATTTTCATGTTGATGTCTTTGAATTGCTTTTTGATTTCTTTTATCTGGTCGCCGGATATTGTTTTCAGCGCCATGATTGCCCCGCAGCTTTTGCATTTCATGAACAGGGATTCATGTTCCCAGAATTGTTTGTACCCGCAGTTTCCGCATGCGACTATCGTTATTTTGTTTGTTTCAGTCATTTTGAAAACCTCTTTTTGTTTTCTTTGAGCGCTTCCACTCCGGAAAGCTTTTCACCGCTTAGGAAGTCAAGCAGAGCCCCTCCGGCAAGGCTTATATGGGATATCTTGCTTTTGTCTATTTTGAACAGGTCCATCGCTTCTATTATGTGCCCTCCTCCTGTCAGCGTGAATGCTTTTGCTTGTTCAAAGCTTTTCAAGACTATTTCGGTTCCTGTTCTGAATTGCTCTTCTTCTATTCTTCCCATTGGTCCTTTCAGGTAAATGGTCTTTCCCAATTGTATTATTTCAGCGTATTTTTTGGCGGTTTCAATTCCAATGTCTTCTAGGGGGTTTCCGTTGGTTTCAGCGTTTTTCTTTATTTCCACTCTTTTCCCGTTTATTTTAACCGCGTAGTCTATCGGGCCTGCTATTATTTCGGGATATTTTTGCTGTAGTTGTTTTAGAGTTTGCAGGGGTTTTTCCCATTTTTTGATTTCTTCCTCTTCTTTTTCCGACAGGGTCCAGCCTTTTGTTTTCGCGTACAAGACTGCCATTACTCCTCCCAAAAGCACGGCGTTCACAAGCTCTTTTTCAAGCGCGTATTTAATTAGTTTGACATCGTCGTCTGGTTTTGCGCCTCCCAAAACATAAACCACTGGGTCGGCGCCGCCGCGTATTTTTGAGTTTCCTTCTATTTCTTTCTGCATTTGAATTCCAGCTCCAGATTGAAGCGTTTGAGTGAACCCGGTTATCGAGCAGTGGTTTCTGTGGCTTGCGGAGTAAGCGTCGTTTACGAAGAGCTGCGCGAGAGGCGAGAGAGTTTTGATCATGATGCTTTTTGAGTGCTCTTCTGGCGTTAGGTCGAGCGTTTCTTCTGCGAGGAATCTTATGTTTTGAAGTAGGATTGTTTCTCCTTTTTTCATTATTTTTATTCTTTCCCTGGCGTATTTTCCTATGTTATCGTCGATAAATTCTATTTTAAATCCGCATGATTCCGATAGTTTTTGAGCGTGCTGCTCCATTGAAATGAAGTCCTCGTCTCCTGGCCTGCCTTGGTGGGCGATTATGATGGTTTTGCAGTTTTTTGACTTTAGGTATTTTATTGTTTCAACGCTGGATTCTATTCTTTCGGTTGATTGAATTATTCCATTTTCAAGGGGAGTGTTTATATCAAGTCTTAGAATTACGGTTTTTTCCTGCAATGGAAGGTCTTCAAGGGTGTAATAATCCATTTTTTCATCCATACATGTAATTTGAAAGCTCCACTAGTTTGGTTGAATAGCCGTATTCATTGTCATACCATGAAAAGATTTTCGCCATGTCTCCAATGGCGTTTGTCAGCTTGCCGTCTATTATCGAGGTGTGGGATTCTCCTTTTATGTCCGATGATACCAAATCTTCTTCTGAGTATTTCATCACTCCCTTCATTTTGGTTTCGCCTGCTTTTTTAAGAGACTCGTTTATTTGTTCTCTTGTCGCCGGTTTTTCCAGTTGAAGCGTCAAGTCGCTTATAGAGCCTACTGACACCGGAACTCTTAATGCTATTCCGTCCATTTTTCCTTTTAATTCTGGAATCACTTCATAAATTGCTTTAGCCGCTCCGGTTGAAGTTGGAATGATGTTTATTGCCGCTGCTCTCGCTCTTCTAAGGTCTTTATGCGGTAGGTCTAGGATTCTCTGATCGTTTGTGTATGCGTGGGCGGTTGTCAAAAAACCTTTGATTATTTTGAACTCGTCCATTATCACTCTTAATGGCGGGGCTATTGAGTTGGTGGTGCAGGATGCCATTGAAATGATTTGCATTGAATTGTTGTATTTTTCCTGGTTGACTCCCATTATTATGGTGGCGTCTGGGTTTTTGGCTGGCGCGGTTATAAGCACTTTTTTTGCCCCGGCGGTTATGTGTTTGAGGGCTTCGTTTCTTTCTGTGAACAACCCGCTGCTTTCTATCACCAAATCAATTCCAAGGTCCTTCCATGGCAGTTGAAGGGGGTCTTTTATCGCCAGGATTTTAATCTCCGTTCCGTTGAACGCAAGGGTTGTTTCGGAGTTGGTTATATTGTCTTTTAAAGTTCCGAAGTTTGAATCGTATTTCAGGAGATGCGCCAGTGTTTTGGCGTCGGTTAAATCGTTTATGGCAACTATTTGGAATTTGTTTTTGAACTCCTCGTTTTGCATTGCTATTCTGAAAAACAATCTTCCGATTCTTCCAAAACCGTTTATCGCAACTTTAACCATTTTTTTTTCACCATTGTTTTTTGTTTGTCTCTCCTATTTTTTAAGCTTTTTCTTTTCGTTTTTTTTATTGTTTAAGAGTTTTAAGCGAAACATTTTTTAGGTTTTTTACTCTCTTTTATGGTTCATGCGTGAAAAATCGGGGCAGGGGTCTCTTTTTAACGAGGGTTTAAGGGAAGTTTTAGAGCCTCTTCCAATTCTTTCCAAGCACCACAAGGAAGTGAGTGAGTGGAATTTAAACAAAAGGGAGATAGATGAATTTAAAGAATTTGGATTGAAGGCACACGCGTGTATATTAAAAGCAGGGGACCTTGAGGATTTTAAAAAATCCTATCCTCTTAATCCCCTGGTTAAACTGCCCGCATTGTTTGAAAAGGGAAGCGAAAACAGGTATGAGAAAGCGTTTAAATGGTTTAAAAGTTTTGAGGAAGAGAAGAAAAAATATCTTCAAGACGTAAAATATTTTAGGGGAAATTTCAACAAACTGCAGAAGTATTTTAATGAAATGAATTTAAGCAAGTTTGAGGGTAATAAGAAGGCGTTTGATTTTTTTTTCGTGAGCGGAACCGGGTATTTCAAGGCGGGAAAGCTTCCAGAGTTTCTTTTTTACGCAAGGATAAAACCAGAGGAGCTTGGAGATATGGAGAAGGTTAAAAAAAGGCTGAATGAAGACACTATCGGGAAGGCGCTTGAAAAGATTGAAACTATCTTGTCCAAATAGTGGGGCGTATTCTATTCAGGAAAGTTTGATTTCTTTGAGTGTTTCGTGGACAACCGCGTTTTTTTCAAAAACGCTTCTATTCAAGAGTATTTTACTGGTTTTGAAAGAGCCGAAGCTCTTTTTGTTTTGTTTTATCCAGTCTTTTAAATCGCATTTTTCCTTTATTCTTCCAAGAGTCAGGTGAGGGTGAAAATCTATTTCTTCTGTTTTGATTCCAATTGATTGAACAATTTTTTTAAGCTGTGAGTGGAGGTTTTCAATTTCCTCGCTTTCCGCTCCAATCCAGAAAACCCTTGGGTTTTTTTCTGAAGGGAATGCGCCGGCGTTTTTAATCAGTATTTCAAAGCAGGGGAATTTGAATCCCGAAAGTTTTTCTGAGAGAATTTCAACTTTTTTTTCATCCACCTCGCCTAAGAATAAAAGGGTTAGGTGTAACTGTTCTTTTTTTACAGGAGTTGAATTGCACTTGACTTCTTTTTGCGATTTTATCAGCTCGTTTTTGATGCTTTCGGGGGGTTCTATTGAAAAAAAACAGCGCATTTTAAACCATTTGATTTAAACAAAGCGAAAGGGTTAATTATTTTTTCGCTTAATTTTTTCGCATGCGGTTGGTTTGGAGGATTGGAGGTAAGGCGGGAGAGGGAATCAACAACACTGGGTTGAGCTTTGCGAGAACGTTCATGAGAGCCGGTTATCATGTTTTCATGAATACCGAACTTCCTTCCCTGATAAGAGGCGGGCACAATATCGCGACGGTTAGAGTTGAGAATAGGGAGATTAACAGCCCGGTAACAGGAGTTGATCTTTTAGTGGCTTTGGACCAGAACACCGCCGATCTTTATAAATCCGGTTCTAAGAATATTATTTTCGGCGAGGGGGTTAAGGCGGAGGGTTTTTTCATTCCAATGCAGGGAGTGGTGGATGAGGTTGGGGGGGATATTGTAATGAGAAACACCGTGGCGTTGGGTTTTAGCATTGGCTTGATTGGCTTGAATTTTGATTTTTTGAAGGGGGTTATAGAAGATGATTTTAAGAATAAGGGAGAGAAGGTTTTAAATGAGAATTTGGAGTGCGTTAAAAGGGGTTTTGATCTTGCTTCAAAGCTTAAATTTCACCTGGAGCTTGAGTCAACTTCAAATAATAAAAAAATGCTTATATCGGGAAACCATGCCATAGCTTTCGGGGCTTTGAAAGCAGGGTGCAGGTTTTTTGCGGCTTACCCTATGACTCCTGCTTCTCCCATGATGGAGTATTTAGCGCCTCTTGAAAGAGAGTTTGGTATTATCATGAAGCAGACGGAAGATGAAATCGCGGCTGTGAACATGGCGGTTGGAGCTAGCTTCGCTGGGGTTAGAAGCATGACTTTCACAAGCGGGGGCGGTTTTAGTTTGATGGTTGAGGGTTTGGGGTTGAGCGGGATGACTGAAAACCCGGTGGTTATAGCCGAAGTGCAAAGGCCAGGGCCAAGCACTGGACTGCCTACAAGAACAGGGCAGGAGGATTTGAAGTTTGTTTTAAGCGCTTCTCAGGGAGAGTTTCCAAGAATTGTCGTTGCTCCGGGAGACTGCAAAGAGCTTTTCGAAGAGACGGTAAGATTGTTCAATCTTGCCGAAAAATATCAATTGCCCGGCATTATTTTAAGCGACAAGTTTTTGAGCGAGAGTTTTGTCGACTGCGATTTTCTTGAGACTGAATTGAAGAATGAAAGGAGTTTGGTGAATAAAAATCAGAAGGATTACAAAAGGTATGGTTTAACTGAAAACGGCGTTTCTCCAAGGTCTATTCCTGGAAGCGAGAATATTTTCAGGTCAACGAGCGATGAGCATGACGAGGAGGGTTATTTTGACGAGGATGCCGAGAACAGGATTAAAATGACCGAAAAAAGGTGGAAGAAGTTGGAGTTTATAAAAAAAGACTTGAAAAAACCGTGGTTTGCTGACAATGGCGGCGATCTCACGCTGGTCGGCACCGGTTCCACCAAGGGTGTTTTAAAAGAGGCTGTTGAGGTTTTGAAGGACAAGGTCAAGGTTAATTTTCTTCATATTTTATATCTTTCTCCATTTCAGGAAGAGGTTGTCAAGATTTTGGAGGGTGCTGGAACCGTTGCCTGCGTTGAAAATAATTACACCGCTCAGCTTGCGGGCATTTTAAGGGAGAATGGCTTTGACGTTGATTATAACCTTTTGAAGTTTGATGGAAGGCCTTTCACGGTTGATGAAGTGGTTGAAAAGGTTTTGAAGCTGAGAGGTTGAAAAAAGAGGGAGAAAAGTGATTGTGAAAAAATGAAGGTTGAGGATTTTAACACCAAGACAACGCCTAACTGGTGTCCGGGCTGCGGGGATTTTGGCATTTTGAATGCTTTGAAAACCGCGCTGGTGGAGTTGAACATTGAAAGGAAGAACACTGTTTTGGTTTCCGGGATTGGCTGCGCTAGCAAGATTCCGCAGTGGTTGAATGTTTTTGGTTTTCATACTCTTCATGGCAGGTTTTTGCCTGTTGCCACCGGCGTTAAGCTCGGCAACAAGGATTTGACGGTTATAGCGGCGGGCGGAGATGGGGATTCTCTTGGGATTGGGTTGGGTCATTTCGTCCATTCGAGCAGGAGGAACATTGATTTAACCGCAATAATTTTCGATAACGCGGTTTATGGTTTGACTACCGGCCAAACTTCTCCGACCAGTCAAAAGGGTTTTGTTTCAAAGTCCACTCCTTTTGGAAGCATTGAAAATCCCGTTAATCCGGTTTCTCTTGCGATTGCAAGTGGCGCGACTTTCGTTGCCAGGGGTTTTGCCGGGGACGTGAAGCATTTGAGTGGTTTGATTGTCGAAGGGATTAAGCACAAGGGTTTCAGCGTTATCGATGTTCTGCAGCCCTGCGTTAGTTTTAATCATGTCAACACTTATGATTTTTATTCAAAGAGGGTTTACAGGATTGAGAAAACGTCTGACAAGTTCGAGGCTTTTAAGAAGAGTTTTGAGTTTGGAGATAAGATTCCAATAGGCGTTTTCTTCGAGGAGAACAGGGATACGTTGATTGATCAGATGCCTCAGCTTAAGGGAGATCCTCTAAGCAGGAGAAGCGTTGATTTGGATTTGAAGAGTCTTTTTGAAAGGTTTGTCTGATTGCCTGTGATCGGTTATGAATTATTTGTGGATAAGGGAGTTATTCTTTTTAAACGATCTTTTGAAAAGAATGGTATTGAATAAAAAAGAGGTGTTGTCAAAGATTTAAAGCATGGATAAAAGTCCAAGCCAGTTAGAGCTTGCCGTTGCGTTCACTTTCGGGTTTCTTTTCATTTCAATTCCATTGTATCTTTTTTTGAATTTAACGGTTATTCCCGAGTGGCTGGCGGCGTTTCTTTCACAGGGTCTTTTAAGCCTGCTTGGCTACGGTTTTCTTTTTTCTTGGAGCGGCGGCTTTCCGGTTTTGAGCAACGGCGTTTATTCTGTTCAAATAATAAGCTTGTGCAGCGGGGTTTTGGAGATCTCGGTTTTGGCCGGGATTATTTTAGCCAGCATGGATGTTTCCTTTAAAAACAGGTTGAAGGGGTTTGCTTTGAGCGTTTTTTTTGTTGAAGTGATTAATGTTTCCAGAATTGTTTTGAGCGTTCTGGCCATGGGTTCCGAGGCTTTTGTTTTTTTCCATGATTTTCTTTTCAGGCTTACTTTGATTATCGGGATTGTCTTGTTTTACTTTTTCTGGTATGTTCTTGTTGAAAAGCAGGGGTTTTGAAAGCAAAAAAAAAATTAAAAGGTTTATTCATTGACAGAGTCGAGCGAGTATGTTAAAATGCTTTAGAAGGTCGCGGTGCAATCAACGGGATTTGGATGCTCAGACTCTGTTTGTGTGGCGCACTTGAATAATAGCAAAGTTTTAAATGCTTGAATTCTTCTAATTTTTATCATGGCTGAAAAGAAAAGCGAGACCGTGGTGAAAACAATGGTTAAAGTTTCGGAGACTTTCGTGCCGCGTTCTGAGAAGGATAAATTCATGAGGTATCATAGCGGTGTTTCCGAGTTAGATCTTGAAAAGCTCGGGCAGGAGTTCGGAGTGAATGATTCGCGTGGTTTGGAGCATGCTGAAAGAGCAAAGCATGTTTTCGGGATAAAAGGGGATGAGTTCAGAAGGGTTTATGAGAAGCTTAAAAACAGCGGTTTCGGGCCTTCGGATAAAAACAGTATAGGGGATAAAACGATTTTTTTGATAACGAGTGATTTGCATAAGAGGTTCAAAAACCCTGCTTTCGGATTGCTTCTTGCTTCGAGGAAGGATGATGTGAAATCTTCTTCTGAGAGTGATATTAACAGGATTCTCAGTCTTGAATCAGAGCTTGGAACCGAGTCTCCGTTGAATAAATCTCCTCTAAATGCTTATTACACTGAAAACAGGGAGTTTGTGCTGAGCGCTATTAAGGGGTGGGAGGCGGTTGGTAACACTGAAACGACGATGAAGGTTCTTGCTTCCAGCATAAGAACCGGAATTCCATTCAAGGTTTTGCACGAGAGCGTCAGGGATTTGGAGGGTCTGGATGATAAGAGGGAGTTTCTTAAAACCGTTGAAATTCTTATGAATAGACTTGTTGAGAAAAAGGGAGCGGAGGCCGCTGCGAGAATCACATTGAAAAAAATCAGGGCTTTTAACAAGGTGAAGAAAAATCCCGTTTCAAAGGACGTTTTTGAGGTGAGTATGAGGACCGGGGTTAACTTCAATGATCTTCTTAAGGAAATCTTAAGGACGGATGATGATGAGAACATCAGAAAGAGCCTTGCAAACGATTTTGAGAGGTTCAGCAACAGGGTGGCGTTGGTTTTCGGAAGTGATTTCGCAGAAAAGTTGAACGCCAAGTCCACTTTTGAGATTGGAGGCGCGTTGATGAAAAAGGGTTTGAGTCTAGATCGTATGTTGGGTTTTAATAAAAAGTTAGAAAACAATGACGTCAAAAGGCGGGTTCTTGCGATAAAAAAGCTTTTTCTTGCGACAAGAGCCAATCGATCTTTGTTGGAAGAATTTAAGGTTAAACCGCTTGGTTTTATTCCGGATAAAACCTTTGCCGATATTTATAATCTAAGCAGGAGGTACGGAGTGGACTTCAAAAAACTTGTTTATAGTTATGGGAAGGGCGGGGTCAAAAGGAATTTGAGCATTGTTTTGAACGAGGCGAGGGGGGCGAAGCCTTTGGGTTTGACTTACAGCAATCTGATGGACAGGCTGGACAAGCTGGGCGTTAAAACCGTTGAGGGCAAGACGGTTGGCTTGATTGCATTTAACAGAGGGATACCTCCGGAGCGTTATGTTGTGATTAAAAGGGATGCTGAGAAGGCCGGGATTCACCCGTTCGCGCTTGTTGATTTGTTGGGGAAAAAAAAGCAGGGGTAAGGCACAACAATAGGTTTTTAATTGTTTGAATCAAATTCTAAATTTGATGAAAAAAGGGTTTATATCCACGCCGCTGCTTGGGACGATTATTTTTTTGACGGCGCTTGTCTTTGTTGTTAATTTAAGTTTGAGCGAGAGGAACGCCGTTTCCCAAGCGACTGTTAATGCTTATGATAATAGGATGGTTAGTTTGATTGACGCTTATAATCTTGACGCTGGAAGCCAGATGGTTCAGAGCATTAAAATGAGCGTTGAAGGTTTTTTGGGTAACGGTTGTTGGAATGCTTTCAACATTCCGGCTAACGGTTATTCGGCCTCCTCGACTAATCTATCCTACGATCGCTGGTATTTTTGCAAACAGTCGTTAGGTTTGATTAAAGATGTAGTCTGCACTCACACAACGGGTAATGGCGGTTCTAATACGGCGGGCGGGGTGATAAGTTCTACAAGTTTAAGTAATACTTATGGTTTGCAGCAGGAGTTGGCGTATTTAGCAACAAACCAGAATTTTGAGAGTTTTAATCTTTACTCCACAAATTCGGGTAATATTACCTCCCTTTTAAATGACTATGCAGGGTATGAAAATTTTTGCAATCAACTTTTAGGGTCTTCTTTATTTGATTGCAATGCTTTCGCTGTGGGAAAATTTCAATGCTGTCCAAATGCTCCGACAGATAATTTAAAATATACTGGTACGCCAGAGTGCGGAGCGAATAGTAATCCTTACACTCCTGACATTCCTGGCTGTGGCGACGGTACGTTTTATTTTCTTTTGAATCTTACTAATGTTTACTCGCTTCTTCCAAGGGTGGGGGCTAATGATTCCAGCGGGAATGTTTTGAATTCCAACGTTCTTGCTTACGCCAACCCTTATGTTTATATTAACTATCCTTTGTTTAAGTATTTCAACGCCACTTACACCGTCGTTCAAACGGTGATGAATGATTTAAAAAGTTGCAAATATAATCCCTCGACGATTTTTGGCGAGCCTTATGTTACTTGCCCCTCAACCGCGCCTACTGCCCTGTCAGTTGGAAATGATATAAATAATAGTTTATCAACAATGAGGGGTTATCCTTTTGTTTTGAATTTTGGTTCTGCAACAACTCAATTTTACTGTCCTTCATCGTCTTGCGTGGCTAATTTTGAAAATTTTTTCAATTCATCTTCTTCTAATTTTAGTGTTAATAATAGTTATGGTTATAACCAACCTGTTGTAACTAATGACTCCAATCCTTTGTATGTGGTGAATATAGGCCAGCCAAACCAGTTTTGCATGAATATTTACTGGAATTTAGCTTTTTCATATGCTGAGGGTAGTTGAAAATTCATTTTAAAAAAAAAACAGTGGTTTTAAGTTGTATGAAAAACATTTTAAATAATAACCATTCAATTTTATAGTTGATGGATTTTAACGGCGTGGTTGGAAGTTTAAAGGAGAGGTACGAGGGTTTTGTTTCAAAGCTTGAAGAGAGGGGGGTTCCACACGCAAGGCTTTTGGTTCCGTTGGTTGTTCTTCTCATTGTCGGGGGAATCGGGTTTCTGGTTTTTAATTCCGTTTCGGTGACTTCTTATAATGTCAGAGTGATTGATTTGAACACTTCGGCGCCTATTTCTGGGGCTAATGTCAGCGTTTTTTCAAATGGCGGTTTGGTCAGCAGTGGTTTGACCGATTCTAACGGGAATGTTGTTTTTAATTTGAGTTCGGGAAGTTATACGATTTCAGCGAGTTCAAGTAGTTATGCTTCTTCTGCTCCGGTTAAACTGGTGAATGGAATGGGCGTGCAGCTTGAGAGTTTGATTCCGCCAAGCAAGAGCGTTGTTGTAAGCGTGGAGCAGAATGGCATTCCTTCTCTTGGCAATTACGTGACTTTGAGTTTCAGTGATGGTAGTTCGGTTAGCGGCACTACTGATATCAATGGTAATGTCACCATTTCAGTTCCTGAAAGCGAGGTGAAGGGAGGGGGGAGCGTCAGTGTTAATGGTAATGTGATTCCCATTTCAAGCGCTGAATTGTTAAATGGTTTGGTGGTTGTTAATTTAACCGCCACTTCGACTCCAACCGCGGTGCTTTACGTTTCAGTGGTTTCAGCTTCAGGTAATTCTGTTTCAGGGGCTCAGGTTAGCGTTTTTAACAGTGCCACTCAAAGCGTTTTGGCTAACGGTGTTACGGATTCGACTGGAAGCGCTTCTTTTAATGTTAGTTTGGGTTCAAGTGTTTATGTAACCGCTTCTGCGAGTGGTTATGGGGGTGGTTATTCTGATGGTTTTGTTTTTAATGCTTCGCAGAGCGTTGAGGTTCAGCTTTCAATGAGTTCAACTGGAAGTAATTTAACGTTAAGTGTTTTGGATGAGAATGGGAATATTGTTTCAGGCGCTAGCGTGGAGGTTTTCACTCAGGGGAATAATAACGTGGCGAGTTTGACCACGCAGGGCGCTCCTCTTGGCATTCCGCTTGCTTCAGGGGTTTTTTATGCCAATGTTCAATACGCGGGTTATCTTCCCGTTGTTGTTGAGAATCTTAAGGCTGGAATGGTTAAGAGCGTTTCCTTGACGCCTTTGACAACCGGTAATTATGCTAATGTTAGTGTTTTGGTTCTTCAAAATGGTAATGCTTTGCCTGGGGCGAGCGTGAGTTTTTACACTTCCGATGGTTTGTTTTTGTTTAACGGTCAGAGTGATGGTAATGGAATGGTTGAAGCCGCTCTTCCCTTGACTCTTGATAATCAGCCTTATAGTTTTTATGCCAGCGGTTCTTATAACTCGCTTGTCGGAAAGACCGATGTTTTTGAAATCGGGAATGACAATGTTACTCTTCCTCTTTTAGCTCCGCCGGCTAAGTTGAGCGTGAATCTTGTTGATTTTGCTTCCAAGAGCGCGGTTACAGGTTTTGTTAATGTTATCGTTGGGGGCAACATTGTCAATACTTGCAATGGAACCAGCTGTGTTTTGAATGTTCCTGGCGGGACTCCTTTTAACTTGAATGTTCAAGCGTCGGGCTATCTTCCTTTTACTTCAAGTGTTTTGACCTACACTTCGGGAAGTTTGAATACTTTGTCGATTCCCTTGTACTCGCTTGGTTTGATTAAAGGGGTTAGCGCGAGTTTTGTGGGTTTGTTTGATTCCAACGGGAACAGGGCGTTGCAGGTGGTTAATGGGATGAGTTACACCGCGAGGTTTTTGGTTAACATGCCTGTGAGCACTTCAAACGCTGGTTTTTATGTCAGGGTTGGAGAGGAGGGAAATTCTTCGACAGACCCTGCTTATATTACCGGTTACACTTCCGCTGGTTTTATTCAAACGGGAAGTTCTTATCCTCAGGATTGCACTAACGGCGATTCTCCAGCCAGTCAGGCTAAGTGGTTGTTGTGGAACTTTCCCCGTGGTTTTGTTGGAAGCAGGGAAATCGACGTTAAGATTCAGGTTAGCTTGAATGCTTCTGCTTCCACTCCCATTATATTATATTATAAGGCTTTTGGAGAGCTGTCCAATGGTTTGAGTGTTTTCTCTCCTGTCAACACCGCTCTCACGCAGGAGAATTTCAGTTTAAGCGCTGCTTGCAATTCAACCGATTTTTCTCAAACCCTTCCATTTTCTCCTAATCCTTTGGTTTGCAGTGTTATTAATAATCATGAGTTTTGCTATTCGATGAGTTTTTCAAGCAACGGGGTTAACAGCATTAATTTCAATCCTGTTTTAGGTCAGGAGTTTCAAATCAACTTGAATGTTTTGAGCGATGTTGGGATTAATGGTTTGACTTTCAACGCTCCCGGGTTTAAGGTTTCGCAGAGTTTTTCAGGTTTGAAAACGCTTAGTTTTCAGTCTTCGGATCAAGTGGTTTCGCAGCAGGCTTTGAGCGCGAGTTCAACTGATTTGGGCAGCTTGCTTTCTTCGAGTTCAAGTTCTGTTCAAACGCCTGGAATTCAAATTCCTTTCACTGCCAATGCCAACCAGCTTTCCACTTTAAGTTTGACTTTAACTCCTATCACTCCGACGTTTTACGCTCCTTTGAATTTTAATTTTCAGGCTGATGATGGTTCGGCTTTAAGTTTTTCTCAAACTTTGAGCGTTCAGGGAACCGGCACTTTAAACGTTCAGGTTTCTCCTGGTTCTTGGACCGGTCCGGGCAATGTCAAAGCCAAAATTACTGTCGCGGATGCTTTTGGAAATCCCGTGACCGACGCTACTGTTTCTTTGACAGAGTGTTTTGGAAGTCCTTTCAACGGGAATCCTCCCGCGGTTAATAATCAGGGGAACGGTGTTTACTCGTTCCAGTCTCAACTGTTCGGAGGGGGGATTGTCGGGGTTAATGTTCAGGATCAGGGTTACAAGGATTATAGCAGTTGTGATGTTGATGTTCAGGAGCAGAGTTTTTTGAGTGTTTCTCCTTCTAGTTTGACTTTTTCAGGTGATTCTTTGAATCCCATTTCGCAGCAGGTGACTGTTCAGAATCTTCTCAACAATCCGGTTAAAGTGAGCTCTGTCGTCAACTGTTTCAACGGGCCAGACATTTTCAGCGTGATTCCTCCTTTTGTTACCATTCCGGCTTCTGGTTCTAATCAGTTGAGCGTTAATGTTATTCAGAATTCCAGTGGCAATTCTCAGTGTGAACTGGATATTGTCGGGGTGGATGGCAACTCAAGAGATTCTGAAAGCGTTCAGTTGAGCGGGAGCGTTTCCTGTCCTGAGTGCGTTTTGAATCAGCAGATTGCCTATGGTTTGTCAAACCTTCCTTCGGTGATTCCTATTTACCCGGCGGGCCCTCAGACCGTGGGTCAGATTGTTTATGGTTTTTCCGCCATTCCCGTTGATTTTCCCCAGGCTCCGCAGTGTTCTTTGACTTTGACTCCTGGAGGGGGATTTGGCTATGGTTACGCTGGCAGTGTTTATCCTGGATTTGCTTTGACTGGTTCAGGCGCCAGTTTTGTTCAGTACGGTTGCCAGGCTTGCACTTCCAATAATGACGGGAGTTTCGCGTGCAATAATTGTCAGAGTGGTTTTCAAAGCGCTTTCAGCTGCGAGGTTTGCCAGCCTTCTGAGAACACGGCGTTGTCTACTTACAGTAACCCCGGTTATTTGGTGTTGTGGCCGAGCGCGAGTTGCAGCGCGTGCGTTTCCGGTCAAACCGCGGGGGTGGTCGCTTCTTCTTTGACC
>CAYMAH010000055.1:0-9974 GCA_964388435.1 Microcaldota archaeon
TAATCAAACTTGCGGCTTGGGCCGTTATTTTAATGACCATCGGAGCTCTGATTGAAAGCAGCGCCCTATTATAAAAGCAATAAATTTAATTGAATATAAAAAAAATCAACTGAATCGCGACGTTAAAAAAATCAATAAACGAACTTTTATTTTCAAGATCCGAACCTTCAAAAAATTCAAAGAAAAAAAAAAAGGTACGCCCCTGCTTTTGTAAATATGAATGGGGAATCGAGTCACGCTAAAAAAAAGAAGGTATTAAAGAAAAAAAAATAATTCAAAAATTAAATATTGGAAGTGCCAGATTACCCCGAAGAGTAAATGTTTAGAAAACCCCCACAAGGCTTTCAAGAAAACTCCTGGGATCTTTGGCCTTGACAAAAGCGCTTGCCAAAAGAACGCCATTCAACCCAAGCTCAAACGCTTTTTTAACATCCTCTTTGTTGCTTATTCCAGCGCCTGCAAGCGGGATAGAATTTTTAATCACGTTTATGGTTTTTAGTATTTCTTCCGGTTTCGCGGTGCTCACAGAAACGCCAGTTCCAATCAACTCCGGCGGTTCTAAGGCAATCATCGTGGGTTTGAGCTTGTCAAGCTCCAAAGCTTCACCGTAACCATCAGCACACGCTAAAACTTCTAGATCATTAACCTTGATTTTTTTTACAACCTCTTCAACCGTTTTCAACCCGACTTTTTTTTCAGCGTGATTTATAAGAGTTCCTTTCCCCCCACTGTTTTTCAGGCTTTTGATTGAAAGACTTCCCGTAAAAGCTCCTTGTTCTAAAACGTCGACATGCTGGGCAAAAACCTTGCATTTCACTTCCCTGCATATCAAGGCCAAGTCCCAATGCTGAGGGCAGATTATAATATCAACCCCGGTTTGACTTGCAACCTCATCGGCGATTCTTGCAAGTCTTAAGCCATTCTCCCCACTGCTTTCACCATACGTTTTGAAGTTTAAAACCACTAATTTTTTTTCCATTTTTTTTTAAAATTACCCATCTTTATTTTTTTCCGTTTCTTCCTCCTCTTCAATTACCTTTTTCTTTTTCTCGTTGTAGTTTGAAAGAAAACTTTTAACCAACTCGTCATAATTCATCTTGTTTTCCTCTCCTTTTGGAATTTTTCCCGAAAGCATTGAAGCCAAGTGTGAAAATTCAAGTGGAAATATTATCTTGTTGCTTTTACCTTCTGAAATAGTTTTCAGAGCGTCTAAGTATAAATAGGCAAGAGTGTTATCGCTCATTTTTCTTGCAGCCTTATCCATGATATCGATCTTCAACTGCAGCGCTTCTGCCTGGGTTTCTGTCCTTGCTTTATATTCAACCGCTTCCTTTCTTCTTCTCATAGCCTCAATTAATTCCGGAGGAAGTTCAATGGTTTGTATTTCAACCCTTTCAGCTGAAACCCCCCAATCTACGGCTATCTTTTTAGTAGCTTCGCTAAGCATGATATTTATCTTTTCAGTTTGAGAAAGAACGTCGGCAAGAATCATATTTCCTATAACATTTCTGATTTCCGACTTAACATAGTCAATTATGGCCTTCCTGTAATCCTTTATTTTAATAACCGCTTTTTCCGGGTCAACAACCTTTATGAAAATTACCGCGTCTATATTCAATTTGATTTCATCCCTTGTGATAACGGGCTGAGGCTCAATGTCAATCGTCTGAATTCTCAAGTCAACGAGAACGTAAGACTCGAAAGAAGTGAATATCAATGCCAGTCCAGGTCCAGTCACTCTATTGAATTTTCCAAGCCTGAAGACAACTCCTCTTTCATATTCTTTGAATTCAATCCACGCTGGAAAAAGCACCGCTAAAATAATCAAGAGAATTATAGCGGCAATCACGATTTGAAGCGGAATGTTAAACTCTATGATAACCGCAATGGCAATCACAATTACCCCTATAATTGTTGCAAAAACAACAACTTCCTTGTCCATTCATTTTCTTGTTGTTCTTTTAAATTTTAAACCTTTTGCTTTCCTTTAATTTGGCAATTCCGAAAGAGTTAAATTAGTTGATACTCTATCTTTTTCAAAGTGTTTTAAAAATGGCCAAGCAGCCTAAAAAAATTTTAGTTTTAAACGTGGACATAGATGATGATGTTTACGAAAAAACAAAAATAAAAGGGCCCGTGGTTGGAAGGAAGCAAAACATTGAAGCTGCTTCCAAACTCGCCCTGGCGGATCCTGAAGATACCGATTCAAACGCTATATTTGAAGCGGTGAAAACCTACGACCTGTTTTCAAAAGACTACGATGTGGAAGTGGCGACTTTGACCGGAGACAAAAACCTAGGCTTTAAGGCAAACCAGAAGGTTTTAAACCAGCTTGAAGCGGTACAAAAATCCTTTCACCCGGAAGCATACATATACGTAAGTGACGGGGAAAGCGATGACAGAATACTTCCGCTTCTTAAAACAAGAATAGATATAATAGATGTCAAGACCGTCATTGTAAAACAGTCAAAAGAGCTTGAAAAAACATACTTCACGATTCTAGACAAGCTCAAAGACCCGCACTTTGCAAGAATAGTGTTTGGAATTCCAGGGTTGATTCTTCTTGTCTACGCCTTAGCAGAGGTAATAGCCTTAAGAATATTATTGGGGTTGTTTGGAGTTTATTTGATAATAAAAGCCTTCGGCGTCGAGGAAAAAATCTTTTCAGGGTTTTCAGAACTTAAATTCTCGCTCAACAAAGTCAGCTTGATATTCTATTTCGTTTCCTTCCCATTGATAATAATATCACTCTGGCTTGGAGTTTCAGCCATTTCAGTGCAATCATTTTCAAACATTGCCACGGAAATAGCGGTTTTCGTGAAAAACTTCCTTCTTCTATTTCCGATTGCGATTCTATTCATAATTGCCGGAAAAGTGCTTGATATCATAGGGGAAAAAAAGCATTATCTTCTACCGGAGTATTTGACTTTAATTTCCGCCATACTTCTGTTTTGGCTTTTGTTTGACTACGCCGCAGATTGGGTTATTGGAACAATAGCTTTCGCCGATTTTCTCATTGCTTCGCTTTTAATAACAACCGTAATGCTTTTGATAATGTTTTTGTCAAGGGATTTCAAGGCAAGCATCGTGGGAAGAATACCTCTTGATGGCAAAAATGTTTACACCGAGTTTGGAGCCGAAATAGGAAAGATAGTGGGAGTCAACAAGAAAAAACAGCTTATAATAATACAAAACAATTCGGGCGTAAAATTTGATGTCAACATAAACAGAATATCTTCAATTTCAGACAAAGTAACTCTTAACTGAAAATTTAAACCCTTTTAATTTATTTTTTTGTAATCAAAATCCAGTGGTTAAATTAAAAAGAAAGGTTTTTAAATTCTAACGTGCATTAAATTAAACAATGGAAAAAATGCTCGGCAAGTGGAGTTCTTATTTCATGGGAGCAGTTTACACCATTAAACTTTACCCTTCATGTTTGGTTGGAAATCATGTTTGAAGGAATGAAGTCTTTTTTTTAAGGAATTTTTGACGGACCTTCTTTGTGTTTTAAATCCCTTAAATTTATTTTTATTCTCTTTGCAATTTTTAAAAAGAGGAGGTGATGCGGTGAAAGAAAATGGAAAAATGAAATTAAACAAAAAATAGAGACAGTGGGTGCAGAGAACAAAAGGCAGCCCAAAGGAGGCAATCCTTTAAAATACGGTGAAAGGCCTTAATTCTTCTCCTGCACTCCACTCGATACTAAATTCGAGTAGATACGTTTTGTGTGTTTAGAGGTATTTAAAACTTTCGGTTTTTTTTAATAACTGCTTAGTTGTAACTTTGATTCTTTAGATTTATTTTTTCAGGCTTTTCCAAGCGTTTTATCTCCCTGCTTCCATTCAACAGGACATAATTCTCCGGTCTTTAAAGCTTTTAAAACTCTTAACGTCTCTTGAACGCTTCTTCCAACATTGTTATTATGGACTACCATGTATTGTAAAATCCCGCCAGGATCTATTATGAACAATCCCCTAAGGGCCACGCCTTCCTTTTCAATCAAAACCCCGTATTTTCTGGAAACTTCTTTGTTGATGTCGCTTAAAAGCGGGTAGTTCAACCCCCCTAACTTTTCAATCCACGCCCTATGAGCTGCCACGCTGTCCACGCTTATCCCGTAAACTTCTGCCAGCTCCTTTTCAAACTCCTTTGCAGACTTACTAAAAGCAGTAACTTCAGTTGGACAAACATAAGTAAAATCAAGCGGGTAGAAAAACAAAACAACCCATCTGCCCCTTTTGCTTTCAAGCGAAAACCTGCCCTTGGTACCTTCCAATTCGAATTCCGGCGCTTCCTCTCCTACTTTCATTCTTCAATCACCTTTGCATTTTTTGCATATTCCGTTAAATATCAACTCGTGCGATTTAACTTCAAAACCCTTCAATTTATTATATTCTATTTTATAATCAATGTCGAAAATTTCACCGCATTTTAAACATTTAAAATGAGCGTGGTTTGAAGTATTGTAATCAAATCTTTTCTTTCTTCCCTCGATTTTTCTTATTTGCCTTTTTTCACTCATTTTTTTTAATTCCCTGTAAATCGTTCCAATGCTAATGTCTGGAATTTCCTTTTTAACCGCCTCGTAAACCTCCCCTGCCGTGGGGTGAGAGGTGTTATTGTTCAGATATTTTAAAATCGCTTTTTTTTGCCTTGTCTCTCTTTCCCTTGCCATTTAACTCAACTCTTATTAATAATAATTACTATTAACCTTTAATAATGTTTTCATTATTTAAAATCGTAGTAAAAATTCAAAAACAAGCCAAAAACCGCAAGAGCAAATGTTTTTAATTTTGCTTTTTTAAAATCTATATATCCAATGATTTAATGGTGATATAAAAATGAAAGGTCTTATTGTAAATTATCGCAGAAGCAGGCACAGCGCTTACACAAACCACTTGATAGTGGAAGTGGAAGGCGTTAAAACAAAAGAGGACGCTTCAAAACTAATTGGAAAAAAAGTGGTTTGGATAAGCAAGGGAGGAAAAAAGATAAGAGGAAAAATAGCGGCTTCCCACGGCAGTAAAGGAGAGGTAAGGATAATAACCGAAAAAGGACTTCCAGGTCAAGCGGTTGGAAATTCAATAAACATTGAACAATAAATGGACGAAGTTGAAATCAAAGAAGGAGAAGTAAAACTTTTAATGCCAAGCGACTGCCTCACTTCAAAATATGACTCGACAGTATTCTACAACAAGGACAAAACCTTCAAAAGAGATTTATTTACATTGGCATTTTCAATTTTAAAACCCAAAACCACTGCGGATTGCATGTGCGGAACAGGAGTGATAGGATGCAGGTTTTATAAGGAACACCCCTCAAAAATATTTTTTGTTGACTTGAACCCATCGGCGTTAAAATACGCCGAAAAAAACGCGGAGTCAAACGGGCTTTCAGATTTTTCAATCGAAAAAGCCGATGCCAACGTTTTTCTTTCAACCCATAAGCTTGACTGTGTTGTTTTAGACCCGTTCGGGTCTCCCTCTCACTTCATCGACTCCGCCTTCAGAAGCTTCAGAAAAAATGGTTTTATCTTCATTTCATCAACCGACGCTGCAAACCTCTGCGGTGCAAAGCCAAAAGCGTGCTTGAGGCACTACGACGCATTTCCGCTTGATAACTTCTTCTGCCATGAAACCGGCCTTAGAATATTATTGGGATACATCGCGAGAAGAGGCGCTGACTACGACTTTTCAATCAAACCCCTGCTTTCATTCAAGCACGCCCACTATTTTGCCGTTCTTGTTGAAGTGGAAAAAAGTGCTTTGAAGGCCAATGACTGTTTGAAAAAAACAGGGTTTGCAGAAGTGAATGGGAAAAGAATAGGAAAAATATGGCTTGATGATTTCAACGATGAGAGATTCATAAATTTGATGATTTCAAAGGCATTGGAAAGGGGAATGAAAAAACACGCGGAATTTCTTGAACTGCTCAAAGGCGAAATTGGAATGCCTTTATTTTACCATAATATTCATGAAATAGCAAGCAAAAGCGGAAAAGGAGGAGTAAAAAAGTTTGACGCTTTTATTGACCTGATTAAAGAAAAAGGTTTTAAAGCAGTCAGAACACATTTTAACGTTCTTGGGCTGAAAACCAACGCCCCGGAAGAAAAATTAATAGAACTAATGAAGTGATCATATAAGATTTATGGATATCATTTCAACCTACATTGCAAATCTCAACTATCCTTGGTTCACATGGGTCAGCGGTTTGATAGCAAACGATTACCTGTATGGTTTTTTTATAATAATTCTATTCGCAATTTCATTCAAGTACATGAAAAAATGGAGGGAATTGACTGTCACGATTTTGATAAGCCTGATTTTATTTACCTCTCTTAAATACATTGTAAAAGAGCCCAGGCCTTGCGTTCAATTAAACGCAAAGCTATCCTGCCCCTCTTCATACAGCTTTCCCTCTGGACATTCTTCAGTGATAAACTCGTTTTTGTTTCCATCACTCTACGATTCTTCGGCATTCATCTTCACCCCCCTATCATTAATAATAATGTTTTCAAGAGTGTACATAGGCGTTCACACGTTTTATGATGTTTTAGGCGGGTTTATAGTTGCCTTGATAAGCTTTCTATTATCCTCTTTCTTGGTGAAACGCTTCTGGCCCAAAAAGCTTGAGCAAAAGATTGTCCTAGCGCTTCCCGAATTCATGCGCCCGCTTCACTGAATAATCTCACAATCCCCTGGAAGCAAACCTGAAAAATCTCCTTTTAATTCAACGCCCAGCTTTTTTCTGATTTTAACCATCGCGTCAAATCTTCTTGTTGAACCCGGACGTATTTTAACAGACTTTTCAATCTTCATTATTCCCGGCACTATCTTAAATCCATTATCAAAGTAAACCTGAAGCTTAAGCTCAACCCCCTTAAACCATTTCCTCTCTCCTTTTATTACAAAACCCCCCTTGGCGACATACTCCCCCTGGGAATACTTAGAAACCTGATCCTTTCTCGCAGAGTAAACATTCACAGCACCTATTCCCGCCTTCCAAGCGCTTGAAAAACACGCCGCGAACTGCGCGACTTCAAGCAAGTCAACCTCGCTTGGGTTTGCGCACTTCAAAACAGTCAAACTAGCCCCGTGAATATCCGCATGAAAGAAAATATCATCGGCGTTGAAATATTTTGAAAATATTATTTCATTCTGGCCGGCGCTCCTCCCTGAAATCACCAGACATTTGCTTGAAGTGAAAAAATAATGAAACTGCTCAAACCATTCCGTTTTCCTTCTTTCAATTTTTGAAGGTTTTTTAATTTCGGCAGTGCTTTCAATCTGCTTTAAAGTTTCATTAATGGCCCTTTTCACCCCCTCGATCTTTTTCTCATACCTTTTAGCCTCTTCAAAATAAACCGCCGCGTTGCCGTGAATGGTCTTTTTTAAATCAATTTTCAATTCCATTGAATTAAATAAGGGCGAAAAGTATTTTAATAGGCTGCGGCTTATCAAATAAAAATAAAGGTGATATTGATGAAAGTGAAAGACGAGGTTCTAAAAATAATAGACGGACTTAAAAAAGACGGGTTCAACCCAATGGACGCGGTTTTCGAAGGCGCGATTGACGTAAAAGAAGACACCACTCTTGACATGATGGACAAGCTCATCGCAGTGAACGCGGTTTCAGGAGTAGTCAGAGTAATCTTCACTGTCGAGGGAGACGCCAACATAAGATTTGTTGAAATACCTGTCGGAAAGCAACAGGAAGAATCACAGGCTTAAAACCCAGGTTTGCGGTGCTTACTCCCCTTGAACGCTTCTGGCAGAATTGGCTTTGAACTTATAGGAGACATTGCAATAATAGAAAGCCAGTTAAAAACAGAAGCCCGGGAAGTAATGAAAAAAAACAAAAGAATAAAAACAGTATTCGGAAAAAAAAGCGCAAGAACCGGCGTTTTCAGAACAAGAAAAATAGTCTGGCTAGCGGGCGAAAAAAACAGCATAACAATGCATGTTGAAAACGGCTGCAGGTTTCTAGTTGACGTTAAAAAAGACTATTTCTCCTCAAGACTTTCATTTGAAAGGGCCAGAATAGCCGGGTTAGTCAAGAAAAACGAAAACACCCTGGTTTTATTCGCCGGCGTGGGTCCATTCGCGGTGATTTGCGCTAAAAAAGGAGCCAATGTAACCGCCGTTGAATTAAATCCCCATGCTTTAAAATATTTAAAGGAAAACGCCGAGCTCAACAAAACTAAAATAAACTGCATCCCAGGAAATGCCTTCAAGGAAATTAAAAAACTAGGCCCTTCCGCCGACAGAATACTTCTACCCCTTCCATTCGGATCAGATAACTTTATTCCAAGTGTGATTAAAAACTCAAAAAAAGGCTGCGTGATACATTACTACACCCACTCCTCATTCAGAAATGAAAACAAGAAAAAGCTTAAGCCGTTTCAAGACGTGATGCAAACAATTAAAAAAGCGTGCAAGAAAGAAAAAGTAAAATGCAAGATTTTATTCAAAAGAGTGGTCGGAGGCTACTCCCCGAACATGAGGAGAGTAGTGGTTGACATTAAAATATTAAAGTGAACCTAAATGTATTTTTCGATTATAATTCCGTTTTTAATCACCTTTCTTGTAACCTTTTTTTCAATACCTTACTTTGAAAGGTTTTTCAGCAGAATTCAGGTAATAGCAACAGACATGCAGAAAAAGCAAAAACCAATCATTCCAATAGCAGGCGGCATTCCAGTTTTCTTCGGATTCACCCTCGGAATACTATCCTACATTGCAATAAACACTTTCATTCTCAAAAACAACATAAACCTGCTTTATCTTTTCGCCGCAATGCTAACCTCTTCAATAATAGCCATGATAGGCTTTTTCGACGACATAAACGTCAGAAGCAAGAGAACATACATCGGATCAGGAGCAGTTGACTTCAAGGTCGGCTTAAAACAATGGCAGAAAGCCCTACTACCGTTAATCGCCGCAATTCCACTTGCCGTCGTCTACGCCGGAGTAACCATCATCACCATCCCATTGCTTGGAAGCGTGAACTTCGGAATTCTTTTTCCAATACTGCTGATTCCTTTGGCCGTCGTTTTTGTCTCAAACGCCACGAACATGCTCGCAGGAATAAACGGCCTGGAAGCCGGAAGCACCTCAGTCGTGTTGATAACTCTAGGCATTTTCACTTTGAATTCAAACCCCGTTGCGTCGATAATAGCCTTCACAGGAGCCGCTTCACTCCTGGCATTTTTAAAATTCAACTGGACTCCCGCCAAAATGCTGCCCGGCGATTCCATGACATACTTTTCAGGCGCTTTAATAGTTTCAGTTGTAATAGTCGGCGGGATTGAACGATTTGGAATTATAATCTTCTTGCCCTGGATCATAGAAGCTTTTCTCAAGCTAAGGGGAAGATTCAAAGTAAGATCATACGGCGACCTGCAAAAAGACGGCACCATAAAAGCGCCCTACGAAAAAATATACTCTTTAACGCATGTTGCCATGAAAATCCCAGAATGGCTTAAAATCAAAAGATTCACCGAAAAACAAATCGCTTTAATATTAATAGGCTTTGAAGTTTTGATCTGCATTCTTTCCCTAGCCTACTTCCACTAAATGAATTCAAAAAGATTTAAAAATTTATTATTTCAAAAAACACAATCAATGGAAAAAAAAAGAGCTGAACCTTCAAGAAGAATCAAAAAAAGAAAAACCAACGCCTAAACCCTTAACTTACTACAATTAAAGCCGGACTTATATCAAAGGTTTTGTCATTAAAGCTCATGCAAAGCGCCAAACCATTCGCAAAGCGCCAAACCATTCTATCACCGCCCCCCAAAAAATAAACTCTATAGTGATCAACCTTGACTACACGCTGTTTCGCGCCTTAAGCCCCCACGCAGCGCTTGGAAAAAAAAAAATACTTGATTACAAAGGAGCCAGAGAAGCTTACGCAAAACAAAGTTGACCCTGATAAAGAAAGGGGAAAAGAATATAAAAGACGTTCAATTA
>CAYMAH010000056.1:0-9001 GCA_964388435.1 Microcaldota archaeon
TTTTTAAGCAAATCCCCGGTTTTCACTTCAGGAGGCTTAACCAACTCAAACTCTTCAGGCTCTGACACTGTTTTCTGAACACCGCCCACACCTTCAACCTTACCAGCCACTGCACTGGGCCGACCTCCTTTAAACAAATCACCCTTAACCAACACAGGATCGCGATAAGCACTGCTAACAGCCAAAAACTCCCCTCTCTTCAAAACGTTAATCTTCTCCTGAACCACACTCAACTTCCACTCATCACTGCTATTACCACACAAAAGCTTTGCAACATACTTCGCATCCACAGGCTCTCTAATGAAAAAGGAAAAGAAAACTCCCGAGTTGTTAACCAAACTCCTGCTTAAAGCAGCGCACCTTTGAGTACCAATAATCAAGCCAACCTTGAATTTTCTCGCTTCAGCGCTTAAACGGTCGGCGTAACTCTGAAAATCCCCTTTGTCAGTGTTAAAAATCAAACTCTCCCCCTCATCAATCAAAATGGTAAGATTCTCCTTCAAACCGCCTGTAACCGCCTTGTTGTAGACTTTCCTCAAATAAACCTCCACAAACAACTGTTTCAACTCTAAACTGGGAATACCTTTCAAATCCAAGTGCGCGCTCACACCCACAAGCTCGTTCAAATTAATCGAATCATTAGCAGGAAACAGGCTGCTCCAAGAAAGCATCTCCAAACGCCTGCACAAGCTCTTAACGCTAGAATTCAAACGCTCCAACTTCCTAGCCTCGTGCAAAACATCCTCGCTACTAGGCGCTTTCAAACTCTTGTTAAACTCTTCAGCTTCAGCGCTCTCCCCACTCTTAAAACCCTTGGCGTGAAAAGCGTTCCTTGCAGCCATGGTCAAATAATACGCTTGCTGCTGACCCAAACCCAAAACCCCGCTCATCACGCTAACATTCTCGTTCACCCTCCAACTCACAGGCTTGCCATCCAAATCCCACAAGTTCAAACCCACTTTCCCAGCCTTAACCTCCCTACCCTTAACAACACCCTCATACTCGCCATGCGAATCCAAAACATGAATCACACCACTCCCAGAAACCTTGAAAGCCAAGTTTTTGAGAAGATTACTCTTGCCAAAACCGCTCGAACCCACAACAATAGCGTGACGGTTAACCTCGGTTTCAAACTCGAGGTAGAAACCCCCTCTTCTTTTAACCCACTTCCACTGTTCTGTTCTTGCTTTTTCATCTTTAAATTTTTGCAGCTCTTCAATGAAATTACCCAAACCAATGCTTTCCTCTGAACTGCTGAAAACCCTCCACAAGCTTTCCAACTCTAACATTCTAGCATGGTAAAAAACATCTCTGAAAGCGCTCCAACCCCCGCCGAAAAGCGCTGCCAGCCAGTAAAAAAAACAAACGAGAAGAACTCCCAAAGCGTCAGGAGTGAAAAACCACCACACAAAAGCCAAAATAAACACAATCAAATCTGCAAGCATAAACTTTTTCTTTGCTTCAAAATCAAAAAAATGAAACAAGAGGGCGAAACAAATTAAACTCGCCAGCATGAGTAATTCAATCATCAAATCCCAAAGAATAGTATTACCATTCAATTTAAGCATTTGAATGATAACCCCGTAAATGTAAGGAAGAAAAATCAAAAAAAGCAGCGTTTTCTTCCACCCTGAACTTAAACGCTCGGGCATTTTAGGAATTTCTGTAATGCTAAAGCCTAAAATTCTCATTTTAAATTCATTTAAAAATTGACGTCAGCTGGTTGTCGAACACGCATATTGTTTGCAAAGAAATACCCACTAACTGGCACGCTATATCCGTTTTAGAACACTGCGGAACACAACCTGAATTTGAACCAACTCCCTTAACACCTCCAAAAGGATTATAAAAAAATAAAAAAGCCAAAAATAAAATTGCAACAATAACTACAATAATACCAACAACCTTACCTGTATTTTTATTAACAAACTCACTCTCACGCGGTTCTTCAAGTATTTTCAAATGATAACCATCATAATCAGACGGCCTAACGCTTCCCTTTTTACTAGTCTTAATCTTTCTAACCATTACCCATTTTTCAATTAACTCAAAGCTCTTTTTAAATGTTATTATTAAAACGCTGGAAACGCCGGCAGTGTAGGGTGCTAAACCTTAAATACTCACTTTTTAGAATTTATTATAATGGAGTGTAGGATGGTTAAATTAGTGGGTTTCGTGGTGGTTTCAATCACAGCAGTGTTTCTAGCGGTTTTACTGTTAAACCAAGCCTTCACATTAAAACCAAGCACGTTCTTAAGCATCCAATTCGAAATACCTGTAATGATAATAGGAATAGCGTTACTATGGCCGGGAGAAAACTAAAAATCATTACGAAATCAATAAATTCAGAAAACAATAGTAATAAGAAAAAAGCATAAACCACGCCATGCAAAAGTATTAAAAATCTTACTTTACATAAAATTATTAAAATTAATAAAAAAGGTGGTCTAAGAGAATGACAAACATGCTTTCAGTCCCATTGCCAGAAGAGCTAAAACAAGAAATGGAAAAACATAGGGAAATCAAGTGGGTGGAAATCGCCAGACGAGCCTTATGGGAGGCAGTCCAGGCAGTGGAAAAACTGGATGAGATAATGGCCAAAAGCAAGCTCACCGAAAAAGACGTTGAAAAACACTCTAAAATCTTAAAACAAAAAGTGTGGGAAAAACACAAAACGCAGTTGGGATTGTAAATGTCAATTGAATTGATAGTAGACGCTAACATTCTATTCGCAGCGCTACTAGCCAAAAAAACAACACGCGAACTCCTTTTCAACCCGCGCTTAAAACTCTACGCGCCAGAATACCTGCTTGCCGAGTTATACGAACACCTACAAAACGACGAAGAAATCCAACAAAAACTACAACAAACCAAAGAAGAAACCGACAAGATACTCAACGAACTACTAAACACAATCGAAGTAATCCCACTCAAAGAATACGCCTCACTCATTCCCAAAGCAATCCAAACCTCTCCAGACGAGTACGACGCCCCCTACTTCGCCCTCGCACTCCACCTAAACATCACCCTATGATCAAACGAAAAAAAACTCAAAAACCAAAACACGGTCAAAGTAATCACCACACAAGAACTAATCCAAAAACTCGAAACAAACCCAACCTAAAAAAACAACACACACAAAAAAAGCAAAAACCTAAAACCATTTCACAAAACTCATGAAAAAACTACGCCTCCTAACAAAAACACTTAAACAAAATTAATCGGTTGGGCTTGTGAAATCCCTTGCGTTTCACGCATGCGGATGAAACAAGCCTCTTGCTACTTTTTCCACCACGCTGGAAACGCCGGCAATGTAGGGTAATAAGGTTTAAAAGCTTTGTAAAATAATTTATTATTGATGAGTACTATGAATCATAAGTTGATAATTGGTAATTGCATGACCATGCCTGAAATTACAGACGGTAGTGTTCAGCTTGTTGTTACTTCCCCTCCTTATTTTAATGCTCCTTTTGATTATAAGGGCTTGTTTAGGGATTATCAACAGTATTTAGGTGTTCTTCGCAATGTCGCTAGAGAATCATTCAGGGTTCTTGCTGATGGAAGGATTTTTGTTTTGAATATAGATGACATGCTGATTGATGGTGAAAAATTTCCAATAGTGGCGGACTCGATAAAGATTTTTCAAGAAGCTGGTTTTCGGTACCGGGATAGAATAACATGGAAAAAGCCCGAGGGTTATTTAAGAATCAGCAGAAGGAGTGGGGTTATGTTGCAAAACCCTTATCCAATGTATTTCTATCCAGATAATCTTCTTGAAAGTATAATAATATTTCAGAAAGGAAAGTTTGATTACAGGTCAATTTCCAAGGAGGTTAGGGAAAAGTCCAAGGTTGATCTAAAAGAGTTTCAGCAAAAGAAGTGGTTTATGACTCTTTGGGAAATGAATAACGTGATGCCAGGATCAACGTTGGAAAAGGACATCGCAGCGTTTCCTGAAGAACTGCCTTACAGGGCAATAAAATTATTTTCCTATGCTGGCGAAACCGTTCTTGACCCTTTTGCAGGGTCTGGAACAACAATGAAAATGGCTAGAAAACTAGGTAGGAATAGCATTGGAATCGAAATCAAAAAATCACTCGTTCCAATAATCAAAGAAAAGTTGGAATTTAACGGCCAAAAAGCACTAAACCAGAATGACGACACTTTTGAATTAATAGAAAGGGAAAAAGGTCGTATAAAATAATGAAAATATCAGCCAAAATTACTGGAGTAAAATACACTCCCCTTATTATGCAGAAATCTGAACACTTTCAACATGTCAGAACTGGAAAAAGCGCTTTCCAAAGACGCTTCCTTTATATTGAAGCTGAATGATAAAAATAAAATCGCCGTCAGTTGGTGGGTTTCCGCAAAAAGAACAAGATCTTACCCTTACGCTCGCGTTTATGACTTGCTTAATTTTTCAGGCAAAAAAGTAACTATAATCCCAATAGTAAAAGATGAAGGAAAAGAAGGGGATAGAGATTTTTTACAATGGGACACCATTTCATTGATGAGTTTACTAGGTGTTTATGTCATAATCAGTTATTATAAAAACGCCGAGAAAAGCTCAAGATACAAAAATAAAATAACAAATCAAACGTTTGATGTTGAACAAATCGAATCAGAAATAAAAAAACTGTTATCTTATCAATCAGACGCTTTGCACTGGAACCTAGAGCAAATAAACAAAGTTGGCGAGATAAGTGAAAAAGCCTTAAACTCTTATGAAAAAATCTCAAGAACTCTTGGCATTGAAATGCATTCAAAAGAATCTGCAGAAAAAAGAATCAAAGAGCTTTTGAAGGGAAAGAAGGTATTTATGAACCTGTCAAGAAGCCTGGCACAAAAAGCACAACAAAGAGAAAGCATTACCATTCAACCCAAAGAAAAACTAGTTGGAACCAAAGCATCGCTAACCATAAAAAATTATTTGGGTGGAAATTACTACTTCACTTCTGACGAGGTTGAATTAAATAAAAACACTGTTTACCTGACAGAAGGAAAAAACAGCAAAGATAACAAATTGCCTTCAATCGGAGATATAAAAGATGGCCTACTTAAAATGATTCTATTTACCAACCTTGAAAAGGTAAAGGTAAATGGAAAAACTTACAACCCTATTCCAATCTTAAAACTAACAACTGGAGAGAAATTCAATCTAAAGGAATTAAATGACCCCTACAAAAAAATGTTGAGTTTGTTAAAAAAAGAGGCTGAAATAAACAAATTCAAGGTAATAATAAATGATAATTTTTTAGAATAGAAATAAAGAAAAAATAAAATTTTAGCAGTTTCACTTATTTTTTTTATAGTAAGGCTTTGAATCTTTTTTGATCAGCAAACCGCCGTAATCTCGTATTTTAGTTTTTGCCCTTCTTCCTCAATTTCTTGTATTTCCTTCGGAGGGATGGCAATAATCAATTTAACATATTCCTTGTTTCCGATTTTGTGCGAAAACCGCTTTTATGCAAGCTAATAGCAACATCAGTGTTGATAAATGTAATGTTTGAGCTAAAAAATAGAGCCACAACTCATTTATTCCTACGGATAATACAAATATTTTAAGATTCATGCTGATAAAGTCCTAACCTGATAATAAACTAGCCCAAAAAGCAGAGTTTATTAGCAAAGCTATTCCATTGAAAGAATTAATTTTTTTTTTATTTTTAAGCCACTCATTATTTTAATTCTTTTTTTCCTCAATAGAAAGTCTTTTATATTTTTATGTACTATAATAAGCTTATAACTTTAAATAGTGCATAATTATGAACGAACTGACCAAGCTTGAACAGAAATTTGTTTATTTTTTAGAGAATGCAGAGTTTATAGACATGAACACCATAAAAGAGATTAATAAAAGGGAAAACATTACCACTCCCAACATGACGTTCAACATAACATCCAGCCTTGTTAAAAAAGGAGCGCTTATAAGAATAAAAAAAGGAAGGTTTTACAAGCCTAAAACCCTGAACATTCATGAGTTATTCATCATCGGCAGTGTGATGTTTGATGGTTATATCGCGCTAAACAACGCTCTTTTTTATTACGGCTGCTCTTCCAGCCTTACAAATTCCATACAGGTAGCAACGCCATACAACAGAAGAAAAACAAGAAAAATAAAGGACATAACTTTCATAGGCGTTCCCTTTGGTGGCAAGTGTTTTGGTTCAACACGCGCAGAAGATTTTCTAATATCGACAAAAGCCAAAACCCTGTTTGACTGCATATACAAAATCAATGAAGTAGATGATTTAACCGGAGTGTTCAGGCTAGTTAAAATAATGAAAAAAAACGATTTTGAAGAATTTTTAAACATTCTGACTCAAATAAACAAAAACAGCATTTACGAAAAAGCAGGGTATGTTTTAGAAACCGCCAGCGCTGCCAAAAATGTGATTAATAAAATAAGCAAAAACATAAAAAACAAGGTGATAACAAACCTTGGGAAAAAAATGAACCGCGGTTTATTTATATCCAAGTGGAGCGTTTACGACAACATCCAAATAAAAAGGTTTACAAGATGAACATAAAAATTGACAATTCTTTGATAAACTTGATGGCGTCAAGAAGCGGGATAGCTCCGCACTACATAGAATACGACTACTCACTCACAAACGCGCTTGAACTCCTCAGCGGGATTATAATCCAAAACAGCTTAGACCTGAGAATATACGGGGGCACCGCCATAAACCGAGGTTATTTAAAAGATAAACAAAGGCTTTCTGTCGATATTGATCTTGAAACAAGCGAAAGCGTAAGCCAAAGCATCAAAAAACTATCCTCCGCACTCTCTCGCGCGAATGCGGACTTTGAAGTAAATTACAACACAATACTTCTTAAAAATTTAAACGTAAGAATAGAAATCATGAAAAACTTGTTCCAAGCAAATAAAATCAAACTTGAACTCCACTCTCTAATGGAATACTTTGGCTTTCCAATAAAAAGCGTGGTATTCCCTTCTTATGATTTGGACTACCTCCTTGCAAGAAAATTGTATGCGCTGTCCAGAAGAATGATATACAAAGACATATACGACGCGTATTTCTCAATCAACACGCCCACAAAAAAACTTTTCACTTACATAGAAAAAATATCAAAAATTGAAAACTGGGATATAATAAACACTATAAAATACAACATAGAGAAGGGCCATTACGAAAAAAAATCAGAAGAATACAAACTGAGAACGCAACTGCGGTACAGGATGGAAGAAAAATTAATGCTCAACGAAATCGCATACAAGCTAACATCTTTTAAAAAAAATAAGTTAAAGTCAAAAAAGAAAATCAGTAAAAACCATTAAATTATAAATAATAAATTAATTAAAATGAAATGAATAAGCATTCTCCGCTTATTCATTCATATAATATAATCTATATATAATACCGCTTTTCTGCTAGATTCTTAGAGGTAGAATTACACGCTTTTACACGCGATTACACGCTCCATGCACAAGTTTTGCACGATAACTTCACGCGATTACGCGCTCCAAACCTCACACCTTAGACACATAAATAGTATTAGTTGACCTACCTTTCCTTTCAATCAAACCCTGGTCAATCAAAGAATTCAAATCACTAACAGCCGTTTTATTGCTAACCTCATTAAACTGCATAACATCTCCTACTTTAACCCATCCTTGCCTTCTAATATTGGTTATTATTCTTTTTTCCCTTCTAAGCTTATCCCCCTCACTTTCAACCAACACTTTAGGCTTTTCAACCTCAACCTTTTTCAACTCCTTTTTAAGCAAATCCTCAGTTTTCACTTCAGGAGGCTTAACCAACTCAAGCTCTTCAGGTTCTGAGAGCTTTTCCTGAACACTCTCAACCTCCCCAATCACCGCGGGCTGACCTTTAAAAAAATCTCCTTTTACCAACACAGGATCACGATAAACACTGCTGACAAACAAAAACTCGCCCCTCTTCAAAATGTTGAGCTTTTCCTGAACCACGCTCAACTTCCACTCGTCACTACTATTACCACACAAAAGCTTTGCAACATACTTCGCATCATTAGGCTCTCTAATGAAAAAAGAAAAGAAAACTCCCGAGTTGTTTACCAAACTCTTGCTTAACGCAGTGCACCTTTGAGTACCAATAATCAAGCCAACCTTGAACTTTCTAGCTTCAGCGCTTAAACGGTCGGCGTAACTCTGAAAATCCCCTTTGTCAGTGTTAAAAATCAAACTCTCACCCTCGTCAATCAAAATGGTAAGATTCTCCTTCAAACCCCTTGTAACCGCTTTGTTGTAAATCTTCCTCAAGTAAACTTCCACAAACAACTGTTTTAACTCCAAACTGGGAATGCCGCTCAAATCAAAAACCACGCTCTTACCCGCCAGCTCGCTCAAATTAATCGAATCGTCAGCGGGAAAAAGATTACCCCAAGAAAGCATTTCCAACCTTCTGCAAAGAGTTTTAACGCTTGAATTCAACTTCTCCAACTTTCTAGCCTCGTGCAAAACATCAGCACTGCTAGGCGCTTTCAACTTTTCGTTAAACTCTTCAGCTTCAACGCTCTCCCCACTCTTAAAACCCTTGGCGTGAAAAGCGTTCCTTGCGGCCATGGTTAAATAATAAGCTTGCATGTCACCCAAATTCAACACTCCTTTCATCACGCTAACATTCTCGTTAACCCTCCAACTTACAGGCTTGCCATCCAAGTCCCACAAGTTCAATCCAACTTTACCGGCTTTAACTACAATGCCTTTAACAACACTCTTATACTCGCCATGCGAGTCCAACACGTGAATCACACCGCCCCCAGAAACCTTGAAAGCCAAGTTTTTGAGAAGATTGCTCTTGCCAAAACCGCTTGAACCCACAACAATAGCGTGGCGGTTAACTTCGTTTTCAAAATCTATTTTAAAAACTCCCTTCTTGTCATTCCACTTCCATTGTTCTGTTCTGGCTTTATCGTTTTTAAAAGTGTTTAACTCTTCTTCGAAAACTCCTAGTTTAACACTTCTATCTCTATAATTGAAAACGCTTAAAAC
>CAYMAH010000057.1:0-23484 GCA_964388435.1 Microcaldota archaeon
ATAATAAAATTCGACTTTTTAACTAATCGAGTTAAAACATTTCAAAATTTTAAAAACCCGTTTTTTTACTAATCCTACTAGAGAACCACACCCAATATCTTAAGTATTATAAGCAGTCCAACACCAAACAAACCCAAAACAGCGGTTATTATTATATTAACAATGTCAAGAGGTATCGTAAATCCGAAAAAATTCAAAATCAAAAGAACCGCCAAACCCAAAACAGTGTTGATGATAAACTTCTTCAATTTAACGATAATAAGAATAGCAATGACAATCAAAACCAATGCTATTATAATAGTGGTTATGGAAGAAGCTGAAAAAACCGAGGTTAACTGCTGGGCAGTTGAGTTTGCAACGCTTGCCAAAGCCATGAAACTATTTTAACATCTTAAGTTTTTAAAAGCCTTTCTTTTTACGCTTTTTATCAGATTTTTTTTAAAAAAGATCGTTTTATAAGCAAAACCTTCTAACCTTAACAAGCAAAGATCGACGAGCATAAAAAAAAAGATTTAAATATTTTATAATTTCTTTTTTAAACACTAACCGTTTCTAATGATTATACCCTCTTTAGTACTGGAAGCAACGAATGGAGCATTCTACTCATTCAAATAAAAACGCTGTTTACCTTGCTCTATAACCCCTCCTTTCATTCAACGCCTTTACCGCCTTTCTTAAAGCCAGACTTAAAATTGTCTTTGACTTTTTATCAAATCAAACATTAATGCCAAACCCTCAACTTATTATTGAAAATACGGCGTTAAAAATTGCTTATCAAAATTTTCTTAACCAAAAGCGTCAACAGTTGAACTATTCAAAATAAAATCGCCTAACCTCACTATACTGCTAACTTGCTTTTTTTTTTTTAAAATCCTTTCAACTGTTTTAAATCCCCTTAGAAAGGCTTTTTTAACCTTCAAGCTCCTTTTAAAACAACAAAGAGCGACTTCAACGATTGACGAAGGTTGTTTTGGCTTTAGTCGAATAAGAAAAGGTTTAAATATGTTTGAGTTTGTAATGAATACCAAATTTTTACCTTTCCAGGTTGAATTTTCATTTACCTACAAGGATTGGTGAAAATTTATTGTTTTGATATAAAGCAGGGCTCGTCCCTGTTTAGAGGTGTTAGAGAAAATGAAAAGTTTGAATGTAAAGAAAATCGCCGTTGCTGCAATAGGAGCGGCAATGATTGGAGCGGCCTTCGCAGGAGCTGTCACGGTTCCTTCAAGTCTGTCCAGCTATCAGTTCTTCAGCAACGGATCACCACAAGTGAAAATCGTTGTCGGAAGCGCTGCACAAGCAAGCGACGCGATTGCAGCTGCCAACATAGCGGCAATGATCGGAAACCTTGCCTACACCAGCACTCCTGTTTCAATAAACGGAGAGAGCGGTTTGGCATGCACTGGAAGCGCGGGAACTGCAAGTTGCGGTGGAGGAAGCGCGACCATCCAAGTAACCACGCCTGGAATCAACCCGGCAACAGCCTACCAAATGACCACTTTAATTGACAGTTCTTTAAACGCCAATTACACTTCAGGTTTAACCAGCCAGAATAGGAACTCCACTTTTTCTTTCAGTACAGGAGAAAGTGCAATGACTAGTAGTAGTGGTGTAGATAGTGTAAATGCTAAAATAACTCCTTCTCAAACTCCAGTGTTGCATACAACCACTTTGAACATAGGTAGTAATAGCATTCAAGAAGAGGAAGATATTTACGCTGGAGCTTCCAACCAATTCTCCACAACCTATAATAACGTTATATCCAACCAAATGGCAGCTTACTACGTAGCAAGCTTTACCGGAGCACTTCCAATGTGTACAAACACTGGAAACACTATTGCCAACTGTGATGTGGGTGGAAGTCAAAATTATATCAACGATTCAAGAAACATCATTCAATTCTTAGGACAGCCTTGGGTTGTAGAAGGTTTTACGTACAACAACGCTTCTAATTCCGTTACTCAATTAACCCTTGGACAAGAAAGCTCTTACCAACCTCAAATGGCCCCAGGACAAACAATAACCGCAAGTAACGGAGTTAAAATAACTTTAAACTCTATCAGTTCGACCACTCCTTTGCAAGCTTCATTCAACGTTACAGCTACAGACGGAACCACTCAAGTTATAACTCTTGGAGCTCAAAATGATGCTAGCAGTGGCGCATACCAACAATCAGTTGATGGTATTACAATTTCAGTGGAAAAAGTCTTCCCAGGAATTACAGCAGGAGTGCAATACGCTCAGGTTTCAATATACAGCAACCAAATATACTTAAGCGGATCAGGAGGCCCTATAACCGGTGCTTCAATCAGCAGCTCAAACCAATGGTATTCTTACTTCCAACAAGGTACCAATGGAGCTAGTCAAGGAATCTCAAAAATCATAATAGTCCCTTCCACAATCGGCAGTCAGCAACAATCAGGAACCTCATTCTCTTTAACCCCTTCATTCCCATTATACAACCTTAACTACATTGGTTTGACAAACGTCACTACAACCCCAATAACCTTCTCAATTCAAACCCCTCAAACGATAAACGTTAACCAGTCAACTGGATGCACAGGTCAATTGAGTTTCAATGCAGTTCAAATAAGCCCTTCAAGTTCAGACGAGTTGTACGACACTGCTACGGGAAACACTTTCAACACTGGTTACTTAGCTATAAACAGTGGCACTACTTATCCATCAAATTCAAGTTGCCTTTTGTCAGCAGCTGTTCCTGGAATGGTTTATTATCCAAATCCTAACAGTGTAAACAACTACTATATAAATACCTCCGCTTCAAACGTTCAGTTTAAGTACAGTTCTTCTTTAAACAGCTGGCCAAGCCTTATTTGGGTGGACAACAGTCCAAATGGATATGATGTTGTTGGAATTCAAGAAGCTACCACAGGAGTAGAAGAAAACAGTGGAATTTTCCCAGCCAGCATAACAGCCTTCCTTAACTTGAACACAAGTTCAAGCACAAACCAATTCACAGATGGAATTAATTCAACCACTTCAGACTCGCTGTTCTACAATGACAGTTCACCTTTAAGTAACGGAACGACCTTCGGCACTCAAAAAGTCAATTTCATAACTGACAGGGGAAGCGTGTTCTCTTCAATAGGCTCAACCTCTTTCACCATCAACTACGCGGACAGTTTAGCTGGAGTTGAATACACTTTAACCCCAAGCGGAGTGAACGCTTCAGGTTCAGGCGCTAACACTGCAAACTACTCCTTAACTCAAGGCCAAAGCCAGAGTTTAGGCGGAGGGTACAGTATAACCTTAGCGTCAGTTGGAAGTGGAAGTTCAACCTCAACCGGAGGAAACGCAACAGTAACCGGAGTTACCGGTTTGGCTGCTTCACCTGCCAATGCAGACACGGTTGTTCCATTGAACACCGCTTCAACGCCTTTGGTAGAGTTCGACAGTCAAGCTTCAACCACCCAACCATTAATCGTGGTAGGAGGGCCGATGGTCAACACAGTAGCTGCAAGCCTTGCTAGCCAAGGAAGCGTGAGTTTGAACGCACCTGGAGACGCTGTCGTTCAGCAGATTGCAAACGATATTCTAGTCGCCGGGTACACCGCCGCGGACACTCAAAGCGCTGCGAACGCGTTGATAAGCTGGATGGCTCAGAACGCTGCGAGCATAGCTCACTAGAAAAAAAAGAGTTTTTTTTGATTTTTTTTTAAAAGAAAGGGGGTTTGTTTTTTTTCCCCTTTCTCTTTTTCTATTTTTTTTTAAATCTTTCAATTGTGTTTAGAACATGGACTTAAAGGGAATCGCCTGGAAACTCATTGCATTCATCTTAATAGTAGCCTTCATAATTCAATTCTTTCCCTTGCAAAACCAAAACCAGTCAACCCAGCCAATTGTAAACGCTTCAAACTATAACGGAACATTATCACTGAACGCGAGCATAAACTTTTTTGACGGAAATAACTATGTTTTCTGCAATTCAACCCTTCAAAACAGCGTTTCAACCGCCCTTCAAAACGCTTTCAACAACAAAACCCTGTTTCAAGGAACCGTTCAACAACTTGGAATGGAATTCCTGGTTCAAGACTCAAACTATTCAACCGTTGTAAACCAAGTCAGATTCGCGTTGAAAAACTACTGCAACCCGGTGATTTTCAGGGAAGCTGGTGTTCAAGTGACAGACCCTAAAATACAAGTAAACACCACGCAAGGACAACAACTGGAATACCTAACCAACTACCAATTCGGGGCATACGCAGTGTCAAACGGAGTAGCGTTTGAAACAATAAACAATCTAACTTTATTCGGAGTGCCTGCGATGATAAGCGACAGCGCTGCTGGTTTAAACGACAACATCACGCTTCAAGGACAATTAAACTTTGCAAACAATTCAATTCAAGGAGTCAAACTAGTTCAAATAACGTTCAACCCCTCACTGTCATTTATAAACGGCCAGTTAAACGCTTCCATTCAAAACTTCACTGGCTTTGAAGCAGTCCTATCAATACCCTGGAACGAAAGAAACGAAAACCTAACCCTGTTCAACACCACACCCTCAATCAATTTAAACAACACAGTCATTGTAAAAGGAAACGCTTCCACCCCCCAACCGGCTTTAAACGCTTCTTTCAACGGCAATTACACTACTTTTGAATTCCCCTCAAACTTCACCAATCAAAGCCTTTTGAATTTTTCAAACGCCCTCTTTCCATACAGTACTTTCACTTTCACTTTCAACTCTTCAGACTCTTTTGAAAACGTTTCAACCGAAATCCAAAAAATAGGATACAACTTCACTTTATATAAACAAGCGGTTTTCTCATTCAATGAAACTGATTTTCTTGAAAAATTCGGCTTCTACAACAACTCGTTTCTGACAGGCTTGACAGGAAACCTCAACACAGGAGACAATCTGATTCTAAATATTACGGGTTTGGCTGAAGACGGCGCGGTGGTAAACATCCAAGCGATTGAAGGCAATCTTAAACCTTATCAACTCAACTAATTTATTTTGTAAGTATTTTAAAAACCTACCCCCTTATTTATCAAACTTTTAACATCAACTTTTGCTTTATTCTAAAACCATGCAAAATGAATTTAAATTTATCCTATTAAAATAAGTCAATACTAAAAAAAAAGAGGAAAGAAAATGAGATTTCTCGAAGTAGAACTTGGATTTAAAAAAAAAGAGGATAAAACCTTCAAAACGAGCTCTGTATGCGTGGTGGTTGGAGAGCGTGCTCTTCCAAGAGCGCTTGACGAGGTCCTTGAAAACGCCGTGGTTGGAGCTGAATCATTTTTAACTTTAAACCCTGAAAACAGCTTCGGATTCAGAAACCCGAATTTAATCAAGGTAGTTAAACTAAACAAGTTCAAGAAACAGGGCATCCAACCCCTGCCCGGAATGACACTCTTATTCGACGAAGTGCCGGGCAAGATAAAAAGCGTCAGCGGGGGAAGAGCAGTGGTGGACTTCAACCCCGAATTGGCTGGGGAAACGCTTGAATGCTCTTATAAAATACTAAAAGACTTCAAAACCGACGAGGAAAAAGTAATCGGCTTCGGCGAGAAACTAGGAAAGGTAAGCTTCAAAAACAACGTTGTGACAATAAAATTAAACAGCGCCACAAGCGAGGAAGAAAAGCAGAAATTCAAGTCATTCGTGGACAAACACTCAAGCTACACAAAAGTGGATTTCGAGTGAAACTTAAAATATCAATCAAAAGCAAAAACAGGCTGAAGCAAATCGAAATTAAAAAAGGAAGCGTTGTCCAAGACGCAGTGAAAGGAGGCGAGACCGGCGTGTTCAAAGTCAACGGAAAGATAGCGCACCCCAAAAAAACCTTGAAGGAAGGCGACGTAATAGAGTTTATAAGAGTGGTTTACGGAGGGTAAGCACCGTGACAAACCACCTTAACCTGTTTTTGTGATTTAAAAAAGATTTAAAAAAAAAAAAAATTTTTCAAATAATCAAAAAAAAGGTTTTTTTCTCAAAAATGGTTAAATGCACTCTATGTGGAAGGGAAGCGGTCGTCAAGCTAAACTACAACGGGTTTTCGCTGTGCGAAGGCTGCTTCATAAAGCAATTCGAAAAAAGAGTCAGAAAAGCAATAAGAATGTCGGGGTTTTTAAAAAGAGGGAAAAGAATAGCGGTTGGAGTGAGCGGAGGCAAAGACAGCGCCGCGGTGCTAACGGTTTTAAACAAATTCAACTCTAAAATAGGAGCGGTGCTAATGCCCGTTCTAATAGACGAGGGAATAAAAGGATACAGAAACAAAGCCAAATTACAAGCCGAAAAACTATGCTCCTCGCTAAAACTAACGCTTAATGTCTACACCTTCAAACAACTATTCGGCTTCGACTTGGACGAGATTATGAGCTTAAAACCAAAACGCGAGGCGTGCGCTTACTGCGGAGTGTGGAGAAGATGGGCGTTGAATAAAGCCGCTCTTGTTGACCTAAACGCAGATTTTCTTGTGGTGGGCCACAACGCCGACGACATGGCTCAAAGCCTTCTAATGAATCTGCTGAGAAACAACTCTCTCACTCTTTCAAGAAGCGGGGGCATTGAAACGGGAAAGAAAAAAAAAATGTTCTCCACCAGAGTCAAACCGCTTATTTTTAATCTGGAAAAAGAAAGCGCCATATACTGTTTTTTAAAAGAAATACCTTTTTATTTAGGCGAGTGTCCCTACTACAACGGGTTCAGGATGAAAGTAAAAGATTTTCTCAACGAAATAGAAAATGTTTATCCGGGAAGCAAGTTCGCCCTAAGCAACGCCTCGCTGTCAATTCAAAAAAACCTGCCCTCTGACAAGAGAAAAATATTCAACTGCTCTTCATGCGGGTTCTACTCCTCCACTCAGAAATGCATGGCCTGCACGCTGAAAGAAGAAGCCCAAAACCTTTAAAATCAGGAAACCGCTTCAGAGTTTGACTTTCTAACAAGCCTATCCAAAGCCCCGGCCAGCTTGTTCAACTGAACGCTGTTCTTCAAACCATAACTTTCCTTAAGCTTCTGCTTAATCTCGCTGAAACCCCCCTTAAAATCCTTGAACTGCCCCTCAAAAAGCCTTTCAGCTGTTTTGTGTATCTCAAAACTTTTCGTTCTTCCCAAAATCACACCACCTTTTTTTTTCTAAAAAATAAAATCAATAGCCCCGAGCGGATTCGAACCGCTGTCAACAGGTCCAAAGCCTGCTATCCTTAGCTTCTCTTTTAGATTTAGCCGCTAGACGACGGGGCTGTTTAACTCCAACTTACTTTAACATCCCATGTTTTTTAATTTTTTTGCTTGCTTTTCCCTCCGATTGCTTTTTATACCTGTTCTCACCTACTTATCTAAAATGGTAGGAGTAAAACTTTTCAGGTTTGCCCTGTTTTTATTAGATAAAATATTCACATTTTCAGCGCTTATATTCATAATCTCGCTTGGAATCAGCGTTTACCTTTATTTTAATCATTACTTTCCAAGTGTTAGGCCAGTATGGTTCGAGTGGGCAAGCGTAGCGCTTCTCGCGGTCCTGCCTCTTCTCATTTTCTTCGGGCTTATAATTTTCTTTTTGTTGATAGTTGACATTTCAGTGTCCCTATTTCCAGAGCAGAGCCTGTCAGTCCCATTTTCAACAGAACTGGTAAAAGCCAGGATAACAAGAGTATTCGCAGAAAAAGAAATCGGGTGGTTTTTGTTCAGCGCTTCATTCGGTTTTGAAAACAATATAATGAACTTTTTCAAAAAAGTTTTCAAACTATCCCCCCCGTTGTCTTATTTTTCGAGAAACCCCTTCGTTCTTGTAAGACTTTACAACAAAGGCAGTTCAACAAGTGTTTCAATCATTTCAGACTCAAACATCAGGGCGAGAACCCTTGCAAAATATGTTGAAACTTCAATAAAATACCTCTGATGATTTTAATGGACTTGGACGAGATTTTGGATTCATTTTCTTTTGAAGACCTTTTAAAAGAGTTGATCGAAGAAGAAACCAGAATGATTTCGGAAACGCTCGGGTTTTCAAAACCAGGTTTTCTTGTAGATGTTATTGACGAGAACGAGTTTTTGCGAGTTGTGGTTGAAATGCCGGTTGGAGTGAATAAAAATGAAATAAAACTCTACTCAAACAACTCAAACCTTGAAATAACCATTCGGGGAATTACTTTCAGCAGAATCGTCCTGCCCTCCGCGGTTGAAAAAACCTGTAAGGCAATCTTCAAAAACGGGATTATTGAAGTAATGCTTAAAAAAATCGAAAAATGGAGGATAAACCTAGAATAAACCCGCTGCCTGCAACAGCCCTTTAAAAAAAAAAAGGCGGTTCAATCTCTTTTTTTTACCTCTATTTTTTCTTTCAGAAAGGTTTAAAATATATTTTAGCCTTTTAAAAGTCAACCTTTCCATTTGGTTTTAATGAGTGTTGTAAATTGTTTATAGAAGAGCTGAACCTGAAGAATTTCAAGTCTTTTAAGAACGCCACGTTTAGGTTTGACAAGGGCTTCAATCTCATATTGGGGCCAAACGGAAGCGGTAAAAGCAATGTTATAGACGCGCTGCGCTTCGTCTTCGGAGAAGCCGGCTTGAAAAGCATGAGGGCAAAAAATGTTTCACAGTTAATCTTCAACGGAGGCGGCATGGCGGAAATAGAATTAAAACTCAAAAACGGGGAGTCGGGAGAAAAACATGTTTTGAAAAGATTCATAAGAAAAGACGGCAAGACAAAATACAAGCTTGACGGGAGAACCGTGAAAAAATACGATGTAAGCGAGTTTCTAAGCATCAATAGATTGTACATGACTAACTTCATCATCCAAGGCGCTATTGAAAGAATAGTTCAAATGAGCGGCAGGGAAAGAAGAAACCTCATAGACGACGTTTCAAACGTTGGAGAGTACGAAAACAAAAAACAAGAAGCGATGAGAGAACTCGGAGTGGTGCAGAAAAACCTTGACGAGGCAAACATTTCACTTGGCGAGAGAAAGGGGTATTTGACTGAATTAAAAAAGGACAAGGAGGAAGCTGAAAAATTCCTGAAGCTAAAAAGGGAAAAAGACGAGCTTGAAGCCTCCCTTGTTTTCATCGACCTTAAAAACTTCGAGTCAGAGCTTGAAAAAATAATATCCGACCTAAACAATCAAAGAGATGAAATAGAACAAATAAAAAACCAGATGACCGGTTTGACGGAGAAAATAAACAAGAAAACGACCGAACTGAACGAAGTGAACTCTAAGATAATAGCCGGAAGCGAAGGGGAGAAGGCAACGCTTGAAAAAGAAGCGTTCCAATCCGAAGCCAGATTGTCGGAGCTTAAAAATAAGCTCGCGGAACTCAAGTCAGCATTGGAAGAAAATTACAAGTCCAAAAAAGATTTTGAGGGCGCGGCTTTAAGAGCGAAGGACGATTTAAACGGATTTAACCGGCAGTTGAAAGAAAAAGAAAAAGAGCTTTCAAACCTCGAAGTCATAATAATAGAAAACGAGAAAAAACTCGAAGAAAAAGAAAGAAACTCAAACCTATTCGGAAAAGACTACTATCAGTTAAAGCTTTCAATACAAAAAACAGAGGGTGAAATTTCAAGCCTCACCCAGGAACTGCAAAAACTGCAGGGTGAAAGCGCGGAGTTGGAAGGATTCAAAAAAGCGAAGTTGTCAGAAATAGAACTCTTCAAAAAAGGAGCGGTTGAAGGCACCGAGGAAAAAATATCCAAAATAAACGAGGAAAGGCAAAATCTTAAACAAAAACTTAACTTCATAGAAGAAAACATAACCTCCTCAAGCCTGGAGGAGAAAAAACTCAACGAACGAAAATCCCTTATTGAAACCGAGGTTTTAAAGGGAAGGGAGAGAATAGGCGTTTTAGCGTCTTCAACCACAAGCGCTTCAAGTGTAAACGAAGCGCTGAAGGGATTCAAAGGAGTTTTCGGCGTGGTTGGAGAGCTCTGCAATTACGAGGGTTTGACAATCCCAGTTGAAGTGGCGCTCGGAGGAAGGTTCAACTTCTTCGTGGTTGAAAATGTTGACATAGCGGTTAAAGCAGTCAACTTCTTGAAGTCAAACAAGCTCGGGAGGGCTTCATTCATACCCTTGGACAAGATAAAAGCAGAACCCAAAAGCGAGAAGGCGCAGAAAATCGCCGACTCGCTTGGAAAAGACTGCCGCGGTTTCTTGGTTGACCTAGTAAAATTTGACAAAAAATTCTCAAACGTGTTCACCTTCGCCTTCGGAGACACGATTTTAGTTCAAAACGTGGAAGCGTGCAAGCCGTTCATAGGAAAAGCAAGAATGGTGACCGAAACAGGAGAGCTTTTCGAATCCTCGGGCCTTGTAAGCGGAGGGTCGTGGAAAAGCAGCTCGGTATCGCTCAAAAAAGAATGGAGCGAACTAACAGAAAAACTCAAAAGAATGGATTCTGAAAGAACCGAAAAACTCAAAGAGCTTGAAAACCTGAAATCCGAACTTGAAAAACTACATCACGACAAAAGCAGGCTTGAAGTTGACCTTCAAGTATTGGACTTCGAGGAGAAAAGCCTTGTAGAGAAAAACCAGAAAGCTGAAAACACCGAAAAGGAAAGGAAAGAAAAGCTCAAAACGCTGAACGAAGAATTTAAAAAACTGGAAAAAACCGCAGAAGAGAAAACAGCTGAAAGAAAAGAGATAATAAAAAAAATATCAGAGTTGAACATAACCCTGGTTGACGCGAGAAGCAGGGTGGATGTTGAAAAGGAGAAAGACCTCGGCTTTGAACTCAAAGAGCTTGAAAGAAGACTAACCGATCTTAAAAACACTGGAACCACCCTGAACTCAGATATAAAAGTGCTTAAATCAAGCATAAACTTTTCAGAAAAAGAAGTTGAATCAACAAGAAAAAACATTGAAAAAAACACAGAGGAATGCAAAAACATTGAAAAAAACCTTGCGGGCGCGGAAACTGAAATAAAAACATCGAGCAAAAAACTTGAAGAAAACCGGCTGAAAATAAAAACACTCTCATCAAACAAAACAGAGCTTGAAAGACAAAGAGACTCGATCGGAGCTGAAATAAGCGTTCTTTCAAACAAAAGAGGCGCTCTTGAATTCAAGAAAACCGAGTTGGAGGGAAAATCGCAAAACCTTTCAACCAAAAAAGCGGTGACAGAAACAAATCTTGCAAACAAAAAGGAGTTGTTTGCTGTTTTCGAAGGTTTAAACATGACTTTCGACTTCAACCAGCAGGACAAGCCGAGGCTTTTGGCAAGATTTAAGGAAGTTCAAAGCGAAATCCCGGATGAAAATAACATCAATCTTAAGGCAATAGAAGAATTCGGGTTAAGAGCAGGAGAAGTGGAAGAACTCAACACAAAAGTAAGCGTGCTTGAAAGCGAGAGAACTTCAATAATGAGCTTGATAGAAGAAACGGAGGAAAAGAAAATAATAACATTCATGAACGTCTTCAACTTTATAAATTCAAACTTCCAAAACCTCTTCTCGCAGATTTTCGACGGGGAGGGTCGCCTGGTATTGGAAGACGAGTCAAACCCCTTCAACGGAGGGCTTTCAATCAAAGTAAGCCTGAAAAGCAAGGGAGTGAGCTTCCTGGATTTGATGAGCGGAGGAGAGAAAAGCCTCATAGCTCTTATCTTTTTATTCTCAATACAATCCTACAACCCGTCAAGCGTCTACGTTCTCGACGAGGCTGACGCCGCATTGGACCACGAGAACGCCTTAAGACTTTCACTGCTCGTCAAAAAACTCAGCTCCGATTCGCAGTTCTTCATAATATCACACAACCAAAGCGTTTTCAGAGAAGCGGACTGTCTGATAGGAGTTTCAATGGTAGGAGGGGAAAGCAAGCTGGTTGAAGTAAGCGTGTCAGAGTCTTAAAACCCCAAAAAAATAACAGAAAGGTATTTAACTTTTGCGAGAGAAAATCTTACTAAACTTTTTATGAATTTAGTTTTCAGAATATTTTTTTTTGAATGGGTGTTTTATTTAAAAAATGGCTTTAAGACCTGCTAGAACAGTAACAACCCCAAAAGGCCAAGTTTGGGCCCGCATTTCGCAGAAGGTTCCGAGAAAGTCTTACGTCAAGGGAGCTCCGAGGCCGAAGATAAGGCAGTACGACATGGGAGTGGACAAAAGATTTGAATCCGAAGTAACTCTTGTTTGTCTTGAAGACACAAACGTCAGGGATAACGCCGTCGAAGCTGCAAGGCAAACCACGGTAAAATTCCTTGAAAAAAACCTTTTAGGCGGGTTTTTCTTCAAAATTCTCAAGTACCCCCACTTGGTGATAAGAGAGCACGCCAGTCTAGGAGTCGCGGGGGCCGACAGAATCTCCAAAGGAATGAAACTCGCTTTCGGAAAGCCGAAAGGAAGAATGGTGTTCGTCAAAAAAGGCGAGGCTCTACTAAGAGTTAACTGCTATAACAACGGACTGCCTTTCGCAGTAAAAGGATTGAAAAAAGCAAGGCTTAAACTATCCGGTTTGTGGGTCATAAAAACAAGAGATCTCACAAGCGACAAGGTCAACCTTTCTAAAAGCATTGAAGGAGTGCAGATGAAGAAACTAGAAGAAAAACCCAAGGAAGAAGTAAAAGCGCAGGTTGAAAATGCCGAAGCTCCAAAGGAAGAGCCTGCAAAGAAATAATCTTTACTATTCATTTTTTAATCTTTTACTCATTTAATTTAGTGCATGGACGTTTTTATCTACGCGCCTTGGATATATCAGAAAGGGGGGGCTGAAAAGGTTGTTCTTGATCTGGCAATGGTTTTGAATGCCAAGAAGATATTCACCAGTTATTTTGAGCCTGAAAACACTTTTGAAGAGTTTAAGAGTTTTGATGTTGTTCAGGTTGGCTCGATTCCAGTCGTGAAGAGTTTTACCAGCCTGATAACAGTATCGTTTAGAATTCTGCTTCAAAAACTTCCGATAACCAGGGATTCTATTCTGGTTGTTTCGACAGCAGGTTTTGGAGAGTTTATAACATTCAGGAACAAGACAAACAGAACTATTTGTTTCTGCTTCACCCCTCTGAGGATAATCCACGACGAGGTTGCTCAGATAGATTACTTCAAAAGAAGAGGCTTTCTTTTCAGAGTGTTATTCCACCTTTTTAAAACCCCTTACGTTTTTTTTGAGAGACTGGCATTTTCAAGATTTGACCTGGTGGTCGCCAACAGTCTAAACACCAGAAAAAGGCTTTTGAACGGCGGTTTGACTGGTAAAAGCATTGTCGTTTATCCAGGAATTGAAAAGGTAAAACCCAAGTACGTTTTTAAGGATTACTTCCTTGCTATTGGAAGGTTCGTAACCTACAAAAACTTTGAGCTTGCAATCAAATCCTTCATCAAGTTTAAGCTTAGAACTGGTAAAAAAGATTTTAAGCTTATAATAGCAGGCAATTTCAGCAAGATAAATTCCGATTATCTTGATTCTTTAAAAGCGCTTTCAAAAGGCAGGAATGACATTGTTTTTCTGCTTAACCCTTCTGACGAGCGAGTGCGAAAACTATACTCAGAGTGTTTTGCGGTGTTATTCTCCGCGATTAATGAGGATTTTGGAATTGTACCTGTAGAAGCCATGGCGTGGGGCAAACAGGTTATAGCGCTAAACCAAGGGGGGCCCAAAGAAACCATTGTTAATGGAGCTACCGGGCGCTTGTGCTCCAACGAGGGCGAATTCGTTAACGCGATGCTGGAATTGAAAAATTCAAGAAAATCTTTCAAAGCCTGCATTGAAAGAGCAGGTTTGTTCTCCGAGGAAGAGTTTGCAAAAAAAATGAAAAGGCTTGTTTTTAAGTGACCTGCTTTGTTTTGACGTTTTTCAAACAGAAAATCTTTTAAATCTCGCCACAATAACTCTTTTTTGATTAACTATAATGAAAAACATCTACTGGTTTAGCGAAATATCAAAAAACGACGTGCCAATCGCAGGAGGAAAGGGAGCCAACCTTGGTGAAATGTTCCAAGTAGGCCTGCCAGTTCCCAATGGCTTTATAATAGGAAGCAACTCTTACTTCGATTTTATCAAAACCACCGGCATTGACAATATACTAAAAAACACCCTTGCTGGCTTGAACGCCGAGGATGAACAGGCTTTAAACAAGGCCAGCGACTACATCAAAAGTGTTATAATAGGAACCGCGTTGTCAAACGACTTGAGAGTTGACATTGTAAAAGCCTACAACAAACTGTGCGGCGTTGACTTGATTCCCTCATCTTCTCAGGAAATATTAGTGGCGGTGAGAAGCAGCGCTACCGCGGAAGACCTTCCTGAAGCTAGCTTTGCAGGACAACAGGCGACTTTTGTAAACATCAAGGGAGCTGACCCTCTTGTTGAAGCGGTCAGAAAATGCTGGGCCAGCCTTTTCGAAGCAAGGGCAATCTACTACAGAAAATTAAACAACTTCGACGACCTGAAAGTTGGAATTGCGGTTGTTGTTCAGAAAATGGTTGAAAGCGAGAAAAGCGGCGTGATGTTCAGCGTCAACCCGGTTACAGGCGAAAACGTGATAATGATAGAAGCCGGTTTTGGATTGGGAGAAGCGGTGGTAAGCGGGGCTATAAACCCGGATAGATACATAGTTGACAAGAACTCGCTGAAAATATCGAAAGTAAACGTTTCAAGACAAGAAGTAATGCTTGTTAAAGGGAAAACGAAAGACGAGTGGATTGAAGTTCCAGAAGAGCTTCAGGAAAAGCAAAAACTTTCAAACCCGGAAATCACAGAGCTTGCCGGCTGGGGAAAAAAAATCGAAGATCACTACCAATTCCCACAGGATATGGAATGGGCTGTCGAAGGCGGAAAGATATTCATAGTTCAAAGCCGCGCTGTGACCACTCTCAAAAAAACAGAGGCTTTTGAGAAAGAAAACAAGATTGAACAAGAATCCTCTGCAGTGGAGCAGAAAGAGAATGTTCTGATTCAGGGTTTTGGCGCCTCTCCAGGAGTCGGAGTGGGGGTTGTAAGGGTAATTCTTGACGTTAAGGACTTGTACAAGTTGAAGAACAACGAGGTTTTGGTCACCAAGATGACCACCCCTGACTTCGTTCCGGCCATGAAAAGGGCAAGCGCCATTGTGACGGACGAGGGCGGAATCACCTGCCACGCAGCAATCGTTTCAAGAGAATTGGGAGTGCCCTGCATAGTGGGAACCGAAAAAGCCACGAGCGTTTTGAAGGACGGAGAGCTTGTAACAGTCGATGCAAGAAGCGGGGTTGTTTTGGAAGGAAAAATTGAAATAGAAGAACCTCAAAAGGTTGAGGTTCAAACAGGAGGCGGAAGACTTGTGACAGGAACTAAGATTTACGTCAATCTCGCAGAGCCTGAAAGCGCTGACAAGGTAGCAGCTCAGAATGTTGACGGTGTTGGCTTGCTGAGAGCAGAGTTCATGATAGCGGGTTTTGGAAAACATCCTAAAAAATTGTTAAAAGAAGGAAAAGGAGAAGAGTTTGTCGACATGCTTGCAAAAGGATTGAGAAAGTTCTGCGCTGCCTTCAACCCAAGGCCTATTGTTTACAGGGCGACCGATTTTAAAACAAACGAGTACCGAAATCTTGAGGGCGGCGCCGAGTTCGAGCCGCAGGAAGACAACCCGATGATTGGCTTTAGAGGCTGTTTCAGGTACGTCAAGGACCCTGAAGTCTTCAATCTCGAGTTGGAAGCGGTGAAAAGAGTGCGGAATCAGGGTTTCAAGAACCTCTGGCTCATGATTCCGGTTGTAAGAACCGTCCACGAGTTTAAAATCGTTAAAAGCCTTGTGGAAAAAAGCGGTTTGTTCCAATCGCATGACTTCAAGCTCGGGATAATGTGCGAGGTTCCCTCCACGGTGATTCTTGCGGAAGAGTTTTGCAAAGCGGGAGCCGATTTCTTCAGCATAGGCTCCAACGACCTTACTCAATTAACGCTTGGAGTGGACCGCGACAACCCCATAGTCGCCGACGATTTTGACGAAAGGGATGAGAGCATTCTAAGATCAATAGAACACGTGATAAAAACCTGCCACCTTTACGGCGTTAAGGTTGGAATTTGCGGTCAAGCCCCTTCTGAATACAGGGAGTTCGCCGAAAAGCTCGTGGAGTTCGGAATCGACAGCATTTCAGTCAACCCTGACGTTATTGATTCCACGCGACAGGTTGTTGCGAGCGCTGAGTTCAAGGTTCTTCTTGACAAGGCCAGAAAGTGAAGTTTAAACCTTCCATTAAAATAAAAAGAAAAGTTTAAAAAGACAAAAGTACTTATAGTACTTATGTCCGAAGTTATTAAGGTGGAGTTAAACGAAGGGTTAGTGAGAAGATTCAAAAAAAGAGCAATGGAAGAGTATGGTTACAAAAAAGGCACTCAAAAATCAGCCTTGAAAAAATTAATTAAAAACTATACTTTTTTTGTTAAGTCTAATTGGAGTTTTTTAAGGGGGGTTTTGGATAAGAATATTTCTTCAGTGAAATTACAACACAACATCTGGCCAAAGGTGGACTGATGTTGAACATAGATTTAGTTTTAATTGACACTAATATATTTCTCGAGCTTTTTCTTAATCAAAACAATGCTATAGATTGTGAGGAGTTGCTACAGCGTATTTGGGAGGGAAAACAAAGAGCTGTTGTCACTCATTTTTCAGTACATGCTGTCGAGGCAATACTCAAAAACGGCGAACCGCTTGTCATGTTTGCAAGGAACATAGAGAATTCTGCCGGAATGCGAGTTTATGAAACCACCATAGAAGACGAGATTGCAATCGCGATACTGTCTGATAAGATAGGTATGGATTTCGATGACGCACTGCAATACTATGTAGCTAAAAAAATCGGCGTTGGTGCTATAGTAAGCTTTGACAGGCACTTTGATAAATTGAATATTCCCAGAATTGAACCTTCCAAACTTATAAAATGATTTCCGGCAATCAACATGCATTTTTTTGTCTAATGTTCTTCTTGACAAGGCCAGAAAGTGAAGTTCAAGCCAGTAATGTAACGCCTTTTTTGAAAATTTCCGGGTTTTGTTTTAGCCCTTTTTCACCTTCATGCGTTCTAACCATTCTTATCAAATCGGGTGAGTGCCTCTGAAGCTTTTTTGATGTTTTAATGGTAATCTCGTCATTGTTTTTTAGAATTCTTTTTTTACCAACGTATATTTTGTTTATCCACCCTCCCTCAACATAATGCCCGATGTGATTTGGTAAGTTTAATCCCTCTATTTTTTTTGGCAGTCTGAAAGCAGCGTCCATTAGAATGGAATTTTTTGGTATCTGCATGTCATAAGTTTTATTGTTCACGTTAACTCTCACGTTTATAAGATCGTATGCCGCGGCTTCCTGAATCAGTTTCTTTGCTTCCGATTCTTTGCCCTGCTCTGCCAAACCGATTGATTTTCTAAAAATTCCCATTATCGGCACAAACTTTCCAATGTTTTTTCCCTTGTAAACAGCGTGGGTTATCTTCTCGTTTTCCTCTATGTTTTTGTGCATCGCCTCTGTTCTTATCTGAACCTCAAATGGAACGCTGCCTTTTGCTTCTGACTTTTCAACTATCAAATGCAGCGATTGATAGCCGTTTTCCTTTGGCTGTTTGATGTAATCCTTTCTTATTTTAACATCCCCCATCTGCTGGACTATTTTTTCAACTTTTTCAATATCCTCGTCTTTATCCACTATAACCTTCAATCCGATGTAATCGTTTATCGTCCTATTTTTATTATATATGCTATGAGGCGTTTTTATTCGCGACATCACGACCCCCATCACGTTCTGTTTAAGCATCATGTCATTTAGCTTGTTTTCCAGTAAAACTTTCTGCTTATCAAAATCTTTATTTTTTATGTACTCGGTTATTTTTTTGAATTCTTGCGGTTTAAGCGTCTGAAAAGCTTTGTTTTTCAAATCAGAGCTTACCTCATGAAGCCCGCCTAATTCTGCAAGAGGCCCGTATACGTCCAAAACTCTCTTGCTTATTTTTTCTTTGTCGCTTTGACTTGTTTTTTTGCTGAAAAGCCTTTCGTACATGTCTGCCAAACGAATAAAAAACGGCCTTGGGTCATGCATTATCTCTTCTATGTTCGATTGGAATCCATTCTGCTCTTGTTTTTTAAGATATGACAGGTGATGAAGCAGGTCTGAAACTTCTTTATTGGTTTTAAAATCCGATATTTCGGGAAGGTCGTATGATTTGATACCATGATAAAATGCCGCGAGTATAGTGGGCGTATCGGCGTTGAGTTCAAAAAGTTTTTTGGCAGTGTTTATATAATGGGCGGGGTCTTTGTCCTTGTAAATATCGTACGCGTTTTGAATATGCTTCCTATACTTTTCTTCGAACCATTCCACCATGTTTTATAATGGAATTGTAAAAGTTTAAAACTTATTGTTTGAACCGCAAACCTTTATCCTCTCAACGCACGTTTCTTTCATTGCTTCCCTTGCTTTTGAAAGGTGCGTTCTCGGATTGATGTCCGGATTTTCATTCAACGATTTTCTAAGCGCGAGAGTGAAAGATTTTCTAAGCTGAGTGTCCATGTTAATCTTTCTTATTCCCAGCTTCACCGCTTTTCTAATCTGATCATCTGAAACCCCGGAGCTCCCATGAAGCACAAGAGGAGCTGGTATTTCCCCGCTTATCTGTTTCAGAAGGTTGAAGTTCAATTTTAGTTTTTTCTCGCTCCAACCATGGCTGTTTCCAATGCTCACGGCAAGAGCGTCAGGCTTTGTTAAATTGTAAAAGCGCAGCGCTTCTTCAGGGCTGGTGTACCTCGCCTCTTTTTCTTCCACATAGTCTTCTTTTCCAGCTAGGGCTCCGATTTCAAGCTCTATTGGAATCCCCTTTGCCATTTTTTTGGCCTGAAGTGAGATTCTGACATTCTCATCAAATGGCTTTGACGACCCGTCGAGCATTATCGAAGTAAAACCGCTTTTAACGCATTTCTTCACGGTTTCAAGGTTCTTTCCATGATCCAAGTGAAGGCTTATCGGAACCTCGGTTTTTTTAATCGCTTTTAAAGCGTAAGCAGCAAACTCCTCAAGCCCCGCGTACTCAAGAGCACTTTCAGACGCTTGAATTATAACCGGCGATTCAACCTCCTCGCCAGCTTGAATTATAGCCTGAACCGTTTCAGCATTGTAAGCATTGAACGCCGGAACCGCGTAATCACCCTTTAAAAGAGTTTTAAGCGAGGCCAGCATTTTCAAATCTAACCTTAAAGAAAGTCTATCTCTCCAACATCAAACTCATTCTTTCTCTGCGGCGTTTGCTTAACCTGCTTTCCAAGCATGTAAGGACTTTTAATGCCTGTGAAAATTGCAATAGCTTCAAGCTTCCCTTCAAAAGCAGGGTCAACCCTTGCGCCCCAAATCACACTGGCGTTTGGATCCACCCTCTCGGTAAGCATTTCTCCCACTTGGTTGCACTCCCCAAGAGTCATATCACCCCCTCCGGTTATGTGTATAAGCACTCCGGTCGCTCCAGTGTAGTCAACATCAAGCAAAGCATGATTTAAAGTGTTTTCAACAACCTCCTTAACCCTGTTCGTACCCTTTGACTCGCCGACAGCGATCATTGAAACCCCGCCGTTGCTCATAACCGACTTAACGTCCGCAAAATCAAGGTTGATCAAGCTTGGAGTGGTTATTGTTTCAGTTATCCCCCTAACCGCCCTTGCTATAACCTCGTCGGCAACATTAAAAGCCTGGTCTATTGGAAGATTGGGAACCAACTGAACCAAACGATTGTTATCAATTACAATAATGGTATCAGACTGGTTTTTCAAGTTTTCAAGCGCAACATCGGCCTTCTCCAACCTCGCTCTTTCAAGAGCAAAAGGATAAGTCACAATCGATATTACTATAGCCCCCTGCTTCTTGGCTATTTCCGCTATGACAGGCGCGCTTCCGCTTCCAGTCCCACCCCCCATTCCCGCGGTCAGGAAAATCAAGTCAGCGTTTGACATTATCTTTTCAAGAGCGTCCCTAGAAACATCAGCCGCCTTCATTCCAATCTCAGGGTAGCCTCCAGCTCCCAAACCCCTTGTAATACTCGCGCCAATTAAAACCTTTTTAACGCTTTCAGATATGGTGGTCAAGTGAAGCCTGTCGGTGTTGATTGCCACCATCTCCGCTCCCTTAACCCCCATCCTCGCTAGCCTGTTGACAGAATTGCATCCTCCACCCCCGGTTCCTATAACCATTATTTTAGGAGTTTCAAAAAAATCCTCCCTCTCCTTTTTAACAGATCCCTTTCCCCTCAAAGCCTCTCCGACGATATCCTCCATTTTTCATTTCACCTTTGAATTAAAATATTGCATATTCCTTTGCTAGTTTTATTTTTAATTCTTTCGCTTTTTTGTTTTTTTGCTTGTTTAAATTTTTTTCAGCGTTTTTTTTAAACAGAAAAGGTTAAAATAAAGCAAATTCATTTTTACTTCCGGTTTTCAGGATAGCCGGGGGGTTAAGGGTCCCTTGGAAGCTGCAATCCCTTTGAGCGGGGCGATGAGTTGATTCAAGGTTGTTTGTCAGCAGTTTTCAACTCCCGTTTAACCGTAGACGTTTTGCCTTGCGTTACGGGCGTGGTTATGAACCGAGCCAGGTCGGAAGAAGCAACTCTAAATAATCACTCCCGTGCTCGCAAGTCTACAAAGCCGAGGCGATGCGAGTCGTTGCTGCTGTTGACTGCAATCGACTTTCAACCTTCCTGAAAACCATATTTTAAAAAAGGTGATTTTTGCTCCTTGGATAAAACCGTTATAACAATGCTTGCGATAATAGTCTTCCTATCCTTTCTTCTAGGATACGGTTCAACCGTTCCAGGCGCGGTAAACGCTGCGCAACCCAAATCTCAATCCGCAGAAAACTGTTCATTCAACTCTTCAACCGTTAAAGTGGTTTTAAATTCAACCTGCAATTCAACGCGATTTTCAAATTCTATCGTAATCCCCCTTGTAGCGGTTTCAAGCTCGGGAGGAGGAGAAGTGGTAAACCTCACAATAACCGAAAAACCGGGAAGCGGGAAAAGCTTTTTTGATTTCGGCCTTTCCTCGCCTTTAATCGCCAACGAAACGCAGAATTCTTTTTCTGACGCGGTTGAAGTCGCCAAAAACTTCGACGCTCAAACCCTCTTGCAATCAAACACCGTGGACCTTTACTACTCTTTTGACTCAAACGTAAGCGAGGTGGACGGTTACAGCGCAGGGCTTGGAGCGACCATTGGAACCATTCTCCTGCTCAAAAACGAGTCTTTAAAGCCAGGCGTTGGAGTTACAGGAGGAATTGAATTAAACGGAAGCGTTATACCTGTTGGGGGAGTTTTAGATAAGGCCCAAGCGCTTAAAAACGCCGGGTTCACCGAGTTTGTAGTCCCGGTTGGAGAGGGAGTGGTAAACGTAACTCAAAACTCCACAACTCAAAACTGCACTCAGACAATTATAAACGGGCAGATTTTCAACGACTGTCAATCTCAGCCAGCCTACTCCGTTGTTCCTGAAAGCGTTGAAAGCACGGTTGGAATAAACGTTGTTGAAGTAAGCGATGCAAAGCAAGCCTACGCCCAGCTTGCAGCGAGTTAAAGTGGTTAAAAATGAATAAAAAAATTCTTTTAGCATTCATCCTCTCCCTAAGCATTTTAAGCTTTTTAGAAGGCTACTTCTTTTCAACCTCAGGCTCTTTAACATTCTACGCCCCGGCGATAACAACCAACAACGCCGGAGAGCTGGTGCCATTCTCGCTTTCAATCAAACCCGGGTTTGGAAGGGTTTTCATAAACATTGAAAACACTCAATTCGCTTCAGACGTTCAACAATCTTTCCTTCTAGCCAGAAGCGACGCTGAAGAAATACTTGGCGTTAACCTAAACAACTATGATTTTTATTTAACAGTTGACGCGAACGGCGGCAGCGTGAGCGGCGAGAGCGCTGGAGCGTTGTTCACAAGCGCCATTGTAAGCGTGTTCACAGGAAAGCAATTAAACCAAAAAACAGAGATAAGCGCAATGCTTGCAAGCAACAATTCTCTACTGCCGGTGGATGGGATTGACGAGAAAATCCTGGCTGCCTACGTGGCTGGAAAAAACCGTTTTATTGTCTCCTCCCAGCAAGTCATTCCAAACGAAGACGAGCTTCCAAACGGCATCCAGATAATCCCGGTTGACAATGTAAGCGCCGCCGTTAGTGAAATGCTCTCTTGATTTTTTTTATCATTTCAACTCACTGAGCAAGATTTTTTAACTTGATTATCCCTACTCTATAATATGCCAAGTGAAAAAGCAAAAGAGATTTTAAACCGCTATTTTGACGAGCGTAAGCTTTTCACCATCACCAGTAACATCAGAAGAGGTTTTGGAGATGATTTAGTGGAAGTTTTTAAAAAATTCACCGATGAGTTAAAGGCTAATAATGAAGTTATCGATGAAGAGAGCTTGAAAAAAAGATTTGAAGAACTCGGATACCGCGATCTTTTTAACAGTAAAATCAACGAACTAAGCAAACTTTTACCAAAAAGGGAAGCGCCCGGCGCAAACGAACTTTACAGCGATCTAACTGAAAGAGCCAGAAGTATTTTTTTTAAGCACCTAAACGACGATAATCTTAAAAGATACTCTGAGGATGCAAATGAAGGGGACTCCACCGTATTTAAAAAAGTTTTTATAAACCTGATTCACGAGTTGAAGGAAAAAAATGAAAAAATTAAAGGCTCTCACATCGTAAACAGAATGCTCGAATATGGAGTCAACCCCGAGCACTGGAACGACCAGTTGAATTCCATTAAGGTAATGATAGAGGATCTGGAGGGCAAGAAACCAGAACCGTTTTACGACGAGGAACTCGAGAAGCTGGCTTTGGAGTTATCACGGACTCTTCCAAGCGAGATATCGGAGAAGAAAATAGAACAGAGCGAGGAGGCTCAAAGGATTGAAGTTCAATACAATCGTTTTATAAAAATGCAGTTGAATCTTTCAACGCAACTAAGAAGTTTTGAAAACCACGTGTTGAAAAAAGCTCTTGAGCAGAGCGGAAAGGAGAAGAGAATAAATGAAATAGAAAAAATCAAATCCAACCTGAAAGAAGATGAGAGGCAGAAGGCTGGAGTGGAGTTAAAGGATTTGAACAGGCTGGTTGAAGTTGAAAAGAGTTTCAACACCTTTCTTCAAGAGCTTGCGACGATCGATGATGTTGACCATGACAGGGTTTCGATAATACCGGTTGAGGGGAAGATCGAGGGCAGAAAGTACACTTTCCCTGCAATAAGAGTGCCATTCAAAGTTGACTTCAAAACCTTGAAAAAATACCTGATCGAGGGAGTGTACAATTCAAAGCAAACTCCCTACTTCGTCAACGAAAACGAGAACGAGTTTACCGTAAGAAACTCTTTCCTTGAAAAGGAGTTGACCGCTGACAAGAACGGGTTGACGTTCAATCTCGACATCGAGCCTGAAAAAAGGCTTTCAAGACACGCGGAAAGGTTGAAACTGTATAAACAACTATTCCAGGCCTAGATTGTTGGAACTCTCCATCAACCTTCAGTTCATTATGATTCTTTCATTTAGAAAATTTATTGTACGCTACACAAT
>CAYMAH010000058.1:0-4730 GCA_964388435.1 Microcaldota archaeon
CTTGCACTGCCACCACCAGACCCCCCGCCTGAAGCGTAAGCGCTGAGGTTGACAAGGCTTATATTCATCAGATTATTTAAAATGTTCAAACTACTGTTAACGTTAGAAACAGCAGGGGCGAAAACAAGTCCTTTTAGTATTACGTCCACCACCACAACGATAAGCAGCACGCCTCCCAAAAGAAGGATGTATTCGAAAGCCCCCTGGCCTCGTTTTTTGAAAAGCATTTAGGATTTCACGGTTTGATTGAATAAATTTTAATAGTTTTGGTGTTATAAGAATTAAAAAATGTTTCGCGAGAAAGGGGTTGTAAGCTAGCTTGGTAGACTGCCAGCTTCGGGAGCTGGACGCCTGAGTTCAAATCTCAGCAACCCCAGTCTGATTGCTAGATTTTTGGATTGAATTTTAGAAATCTCTGGATAATCTTTAAAAATCAAAGGCATTAAAAGTTAAGTTAAGGTGATTAAGTGGCAACGCGTGCGGAAAGGCTTGACAAGAAAGTTGTTCCGATTGACTACGATATTCTTTTGGAGCCGGACCTGAAAAAATTCGAGTTCAAGGGTTTTGAGAGGATTGCGATTGAAGTTAAGGGCAGGGCGAATTCGATAAGAATGCATTCAAAGGGTTTGAGGATTAGCGGCGCTTATGCTGATGGTAGAAAGCTTGGAATAAAGATATTAAAAAAGCGCGAGGAGGTTTTGTTCGTTTCAAGAGACGCTTTGAAGGGGAGAATAGAGCTTGAAATTGATTTTAAGGGAAGAAACGGGGATTTGAAAGGGTTTTACAAGAGCAGTTACTTGAACAATGGAAAGGAGGAGTGGCTTTTGACAACGCAGTTCGAGGCCGCTGACGCGAGGTCTGCGTTTCCTTGTTTTGACGAGCCCTGCTTCAAGGCGTCTTTCAATCTTTCAGTTCTTGTTGATAAAAGTCTTGAGGTTATATCAAATACCGAGATAAGGAAAATCGAGCCTAGAAAAAACAGGAAGCTTGTGATTTTCAATCAGACTCCTGTCATGTCCACTTATCTTTTGTACTTAGGCGTTGGGAAGTTTGAGTTTATTGAAGGCAGGGTGAACGGGATAAAGGTAAGGGTTTACGCCACGCCTGGAAAGCTTAAGCTTGCAAGGCTTCCGATGGAATACGCCAAGAAGTCAATCGCTTTTTTCGAGGGTTACTTCAAGATGAAGTACCAGCTTCCAAAGCTTGATTTTATTGCGATTCCCGATTTTTCGGCAGGTGCGATGGAGAATTGGGGTGCTATCACCTTTAGAGAGACGTCGTTGCTTTGCGATGAGAACACTTCTCTTTCCAACAGGCAGAATGCCGCCATGGTGATAGCTCATGAGATATCTCACCAGTGGTTCGGGGATCTTGTGACAATGAAGTGGTGGGACGACTTGTGGTTGAATGAGAGTTTCGCCACTTTCGCTTCGTACAGGGCGATTGAAAAAATCATTCCGGAGTGGAAGTTTGACCTTCAATACCTTTTGGGCGTGGTTGATCATGGCATGTTGGCTGATTCTTTGCTGTCCACTCACCCGATTAGCGTTAAGATTAAGAGCGCTGGGGACATCGAGGAGATTTTCGATTCCATAAGTTATGATAAGGGAAGCGGCGTGCTTAGGATGTTTGAGGATTTCATAGGAGAGAATGTTTTCAGGGAAAGCCTGAATGATTATTTGAAATCTCATTCTCATTCCAACGCTTCAAAGTATGATTTGTGGTCTTCTATAAAAAGAGTATCTGAAAAGCACGGTGTTAGATTCAATGCCAGAATGATAGAAGAGTGGATTAACAAGCCGGGATATCCTATGATAATGGTTGAAAAGGCAAATGGAGGCTTCAATTTAACAGAAAAGCGCTTCACTCTGCTTAGGGATAAAAATGATTTTTGGACCACTCCCGTTCACTACGCTACAAGTGATGGAGAGGCGCTTACAATGCTTAGGAAAAAGAAGTTTATTAGAACGAAAAGCGATTGGATCAAGATAAACTTCAAGCAAGCGGGTTTTTACAGGGCTTTCTATCAAAAAGGACCTGTTGAAAAGCTCGGGTTTATGATAAAAAATGGAAGGCTTTCTGATGTGGACGCTTGGGGAGTGGAAAATGACTTGTTCGTGGCGGCGAGGTCCGCGAGAGTGGAACTGCGAGTTTATCTTGATTTTGTTAAAAACTTCTGCGTGAACGTTTCGTATCCTTTAAGCGACAGCGTTTTAACGCATTTAAGTTGGGTTATGTTGATTGCCAGCAACGACAAAAGCGTTGAAAGAACCGTTGACTCGTTCTGCGTGAACCTGCTTGACAGTATAGGGTGGAGCGCTGTTGAAAAGGAGGATGGCGTTAAAAAGTTTATGAGGAGCAAGGCTCTGACTCTTCTTGGTTTGATTGGAAATGAAAAAGCTGTTAAAAAATCTGAAGCGCTTTTTGAAAATCTCTGGCTTAAGAAGAAAGTTGACCCTGACTTGAAGGGCTTTGCCATTTACATTAAAGCGTGGAAGGGTATTGAATTTTCAAGGCTTGAGAAGATGTACCGGGCTGAGCAGAATCCTACGGATAGGGCGAGGATTTTGCAGGGTCTTGGAATGTTTAGAGAAAAGAAGAGTTTGTTGAAAGCCTTGAAGTATTCCGAGTCTGAGAAGGTTAAGCATCAGGATTCTTTCAGAATTCCGACTTTCGTTTCTTCAAACCCTGTAGGAAAAAAGATTATTTTTGGTTGGATTAAAAGAAACTGGCCTCATCTTGATAAGAGAAACCAGCCGTCCACTCATTTTCTTGGCCATTTCGTTTCAATGCTGGGCGTTCTAGACACGATGGAAGAGTTGAGAGAGGCTAAGAATTTTTTCAAGAATCACAACAGGGATGACATCAAGAGAACTGTTAAAGAAGTGCTGGAAAGAATAGAGTGCAACGCCAGGTTCAAGAAAATCAACGGTTTGAAGTGATGGGAGAATGAATTCTAAACAGTGGTTTTTTGTCGCGCTGGTTCCGATAATGTTCAGCCTTGTTAACTTTTTCATGTTCTCTTCCACTTCGATGTTCAGGTCTTCAATACTGTGGTTTTTTTCTGGTTACATACTCTTTCTTGCTCTACTGACTTTTAAATCTAAAAGTTTCTTCTTCTCAAAACAGGGGTTCGTTTCAGGGTTATTCAATCTTGTAACCACTGTGATTCTTCTCTTTCTCTACTCTTTTAACTTTCTTACAAACGTTTTTCCCTTCCTTGCAGCGGGGATAATCTTCTTCTTCATTATCGACTATCTGGTCTCACGTGACAAGAACTTCAATCTTAAAATGATTCTCGGGGTTTTGATAGTGTTCGCAGGACTGCTTGTAACCCAATTCAACGGGGTGGCGTTCAACCTTTTAGTAATTTCTGTTGGAATCGTGTTGATGGCTCTAGCGGCTGTTACAAACTTCACTCTTCTTTACCAAGTGGATGATAAAAACCTGGCGTCCAGGGTTCAGAGCTTTCTCTTGCCGGCTTTAATAACCCCCCTTCTTTTGCTGTTCCCTGGTTTTTCTGTTTTTAACTTCAACGGGCTTTTGGCTGGCTTCATAAGCGCGGTAGGTTTTCTAGTGTTCTGCTACGCTCTGATTGAAATTTACGGCAAGAAGCGCGGCTTGTGGAGCAGGAATCTGATAAACATAATAGGCTATACCGACATTATCATTCTCAACGTCTTCGCCATTCTCTTGTTTCAGGGTAAGTACACTCTTAACGGGTTGGTTGGATCGATTGTTGTTTTTATGGGAATAGTTGTTTTTATTCTTTCAGAACCGTCTAATTAATTTAGAGTTGAATTTAATAAAGTTTTTTTTAAAATTAGATTACGCCTAAGAACTTTTTCTTTGATTCTTTTTCAAAATCCTGAAGCAGCTCCTTCTGTTTTTGGGTTAGGTTTTTGGGAATGGTTATTTCTACTTGGATGTACAAATCTCCGGCGCGGTTTGATCTTGTGATTCCTTTGCCTTTCAGTCTTAGAACCTCGCTGTTTTGAATTCCGGCGGGTATTGTCAGGATTGTTTTTTTTCTGTCAAGCGTTTCTATTTCCACGCTTCCCCCGATCATCGCCGTTACCGCGTTAATTTTGGTTTTTGAGTATAAGTCAAGCCCGTCCCTTTCAAACCTGCCGTCCGGTTTTACGTTGACGGTTATTATCAGGTCGCCCTGCCTGTTGTTTGAAAAGTTGCCTCCTCCTTTTACTCTTAATCTTTCCTGGTCTTCCACTCCTTTGGGAATTATAATTTCATAGTTTGTTTTTTCTTTTTTCATTCCGGTTCCCCTACACGCGCTGCAGAGTTTTTCAGCCGTTCTTCCCGTTCCCCTACACGCTGGGCATACTGTCACAGTCACCATGTTCATGAAGCCCATTCTTCTTTGGACTTGTTTTCTTCCAGTGCCTCCGCAAGTTTGGCATGTCACTATTCTGCTTCCGCTTTCCACCCCGCTGCCGTTGCACGAGTCGCAGGGTTTGGTGTGGTTTACGGTTATTGTTTTTTTAGAGTCTGTCAGAACTTCTTGCAGGGGTATTTCTATTGAAGCGTATAAATTGTCGTCCTGTTGGTAATTGTTTTGAAAGCCCGTTTCAAAGCCGCTGAATCCCATGTCCTTGAAGTTTGAGCCGAAGAAATTTTTCAGCAAATCGTTTAAGTCTCCGAAGTTAGCCCCCCTGAAAATATCCTCCTGGTTGTACATTCTGCTGAACTTTTCTGACCCGTAAGAGTCGTAG
>CAYMAH010000059.1:0-6965 GCA_964388435.1 Microcaldota archaeon
CCTTTGCTTTTAGCGCTTCCTTGGCCATGTCCTTGACCATTTTTTCAATCTCGTCGAAATATTTCGTTCCCTGGTAGTATCTGGAAAAAGGGTCTCCCTCCGCGTAACGATGGTAAAAATCGCTTATGTAAACGCTGTCAAGGAGGGGTGAGGTGACGTTTTCGCTTGCGATCATATTCAAGCATTTATTTCTCCACTCCCCGCTTTCCTTTACCTTGTTTATTATGAACTGCTTTGCCTCTTCTACTTCCATGTCCCTTTATTTCTTGAAAAACATTATTAAATAGTTTCATTGATTTTACTCTAAATCTTATTTTAATTGTTTATTCCAATTCTATTTCAACAGGCCCGACCCACGCCGCGAAAACGTTGTAAATCCAAGCTCCGACAGCTCCTGCGATGAATAAAATTATTCCATAGAAAAGCGGGGCTATTATTATCGCCAGCACTCCAAGCCCTGCTAACATTATTGATCCTTTCATTGGGAGCATTGACACGAAAACAGAGAGCAATGCAATAAACAAGCCTATTACAAATCCTATAACCGCGCCTATCGCCCCGTAAATCTTTGCCGCGCTTAAAACCCCGATTTTTTTAATTTTCATCAAACTCATTTTTAAAATCACCTTTATTTTTTGTTTGCGAGTTCAAAATAATTTCACAGTTTTTTACATTTTATGTTTAATTGAATTGTCTTTGTTTTTAATCTTTTTGAATTGGCTTTTTGAGCTAATTATATTTTAAAAATCAAAAAAAAAATTGAAAGACTGTCATGATTTTGAGTAAAATTTTGTTGTTTAACGGCTTGCGTAACATTAATAAGCATTGAAGATTCTAATTTAGTTTAAAAAAAATCGAAACCTAATTTTTTTTCTATTACCGGATTTTGAAAGCACAGCGGATAATTCAAAAAAAACTGGATTTCAAAATAAAAGGTGTTTAGAATACAATGGAGTTTAAGGATATGAGCATAAGCTTTAAAACGGCTTCTGCTTTGAACGAGAAGGGTTATTTGAAGCCAACTGAAGTGCAGGAGAAGACTATTCCTTTGGCGCTTAGGGGTGAGGAGCTGGTTGTTAGAAGTCAGACTGGAACTGGCAAAACAGCGATTTTTGGCATCAGCCTGATTGAATCTGTTTCAAAAGGCAGTGGTGTCAAGGGTCTTGTTTTAACCCCCACAAGAGAGCTGGCTATGCAGATAACCAAGGAGATACGGGATATTGGAAAGAATCATCATATTCAGGTTTATTCTATCTACGGCGGTCAGGGGATGAGGGAGCAGGTTGACGTCCTCAGAAGAAGAGACTACGATATTATTGTAGCAACGCCAGGAAGACTGCTTGACCACGCTAGGAGAGGTTCTATTCAACTTCAAAGGTTTAATCACGTGGTGCTTGATGAGGCTGACACCATGCTTGACATTGGTTTTAAACCAGATATTGACAAGATTATGAGTTCAATTCCTAATAAGGATCAAGTTTTATTGTTCTCGGCTACCATAAGTCCTGAAATTCAGTCTATTGCAAGACAGTATATGAGCGAGCCTAAAATCATAGAAGTCGGTGAGGAGGGGAAGACTGAGATAGAGGAGGAGTTTATTAGAACTACAAGAGCTCAGAAGTTTCAGAGGTTGAAGGATATTCTTAATAACAAAGAAGTGACGAAGGCGATTGTGTTCGTTGGCTCCAAGAGAGGAGTTGAATACGTTTTTGAAAAGCTCGGAAGGGATTTCAGCGTTAATTTCACTCATGGCGGGAAGACCCAGAACCAGAGGGAGCGCGTAATGCGTGATTTCAAGCAGGGGAAGTTCAACATTTTAATAGCTACCGACGTAATGGCGAGAGGGATTCACGTTGAAGAAATATCTCATGTTATAAATTATGACAAGGCGAACACCAGCGATATTCACACTCACAGGATTGGAAGAACTGGCAGAATGGGCAAAACAGGTAAAGCTATAACTTTCGTGGAAACAGACGCGCCTGAAAGAACGGGAGGAGGCCGCAGGACTTACAGGAGAAACTTCAATTTTGTTAGAAGGTTCAGAAGATAAGTTTTATAGGATTTAAGTGGAATGTTTTTTAATTTTTCACTCTCTTATCTTGTATAATATGGAAAAGCCAAGTGCTGAAAAGAAAGCATTTGAACAGGTGTTGGAGCTTGGAGTCAAGCAGGAGGATATATGTCAAACTGCTTATTCTATAATTTACGTTGGTTTTTAACATACAAAGCAGGCTTTAAATCTTGCCGAGATCAAACCCGAGGAGTTAAGCAAGGCGGCTTTTTCTATTAAAAAAAACGAATTCAAGCCTACCTGGCGGGCGGTTGAAAACCTCAAGGTTAAAGCAGACAATGTTAATGATATTGCTTTTTCAATAAGTCATAATGGTTTAAAATCCGAACAAGCGCTTGAACTTTACCAAAAAGAAATTAGACCAGTTTACTATAACCCCTGCTGATAGCGGTAAAAAGAATTAAATATTTTAACGTTCTTTTTACTAAAATGCTTTTAATCGCTTTTTTTTATGCAATATTTTTATCATTTATTTTAGGAGTGGTTCATGGTATCACTCCCGATGAACACACGTGGCCTATTACTTTTTCTTATGCTGTGGGAAGCGGTAGTGTTGAGGGAGGGGCTAGGGCAGGGCTGGTTTTTTCAAGCGGTTTCACGCTTCAAAGAGCGTTGATGAGCGAGATTGCTTATTTTATTTTTATTGGTTTTCTCTTAAACCCGTTTTTCAACGGAGTTATTTACATAATTGTTGGGGCGGTCATGGCTTTCGCCGGCGCTTATATTTTAAACAAAGGTATTTATCCTCACTGGCACTGGCTTGAAGAAAAGTTCGGAGTGTTGTTTAAACTGCACTCGAAAGACAGTGATTATCAAAAGAAGGAGCTTGAACACACGGCCAATCCTGTTTGTTGTGAAGAAAACACTCAATATAAAGCGGTTCCTATGAAAATGGCTTTTGTTCACGGTTTGATAGCCGGTTTTGGCTTTGGAGCTTTTGCTTTGATTCTTTTCACTTCAATATCGCCTACAATGCCAAGCCCTTGGCTCGGTTGGGTTCCTGGTTTTTTCTTCGGGGTTGGAACGATGATAACTCAAGTGTTGTTAGGAAGCGGTTTGGTGGTTTTTTTGACTAGGATTAAAAAACTTTCAAAACAGGGGGTTAATTTTGTCACGAGGTTCATGAGCGGGAACACTCTTTATTATGGCGGCGCGTTGTTCGCATTGGCGGGGGCTTTGATGATTGCATTCCCTTCATTAGCTGGTTTTGGGATTGCCACTTCAATTAATATTCCTAATTTAAACTCGCTTGACCTTGGTTTTTTCCTTGTCGTTGGCGTGGTACTGATTATCGGAGTTACCTCTTATTTTATAGGAGTCAAAAAAGCGGAGAAGCTTGGCTTGACTGATGAGTTAATTATAGCCGAAAGTGAAAAAACTCTTGGAAAGCCAAAAAGCTTGGTTAAGCGTTCAAAATAATTTTTTAGATGGTTATCTTTTTTTTACCCTTTATAGTGGGCTATAAATTCTATTGCAAGCGCGAATTCTATTATTTTTAAAATGTCTTTAACTCCTGTTCCCATGTCCGGACTTATTTCAGCTATTATATTTTTTTGTTCGGTGCAAGAATTTAAATAGATATATATTTATACAATTAATTGAATTTTAAGGTTATATAAAAAAAGTTTAATTATAATTTTTATAGATATTTTTGTTTTAATGGCTCAAGAATTCTATCGAGCTTAAAAAAGAGGTGTTGAAAAAAATGTCATCAAAAATAAGTGAATTTAAAGGACATAAAATAATAGCTTTGTATAAAAACGATGAGGAGGCATCTGATAAATTTCCTCCCTTTTCGTTTGGAGTTAATAAAGCCAAACTAATCTTAGAAAACCTTGACGATATTAAGAAGTTTGTAGAAGAAAATTGAAAGTAAAGAAGAAAACCAGATTCTGACACTGAAACGCCCTGAAAGTACAGTGGTTTCATCAAGAAAAATAGTGAAAACCGCGCTCAAACTTATGAAATAGTAATCATAGGAGTTTACCTCATAAACACGCTCTAACCAAAACAAACCAAAAAAATGAAATCAAACGCTTTTTTAAAACTCAACAACCCCCCCTCAATCGGAAAAACAAAAATGGCTTTAAAAAAAAAAAAAGAAAATGGAAAGCCCTGAAGGAAAGCCTTAAGAAGTGTGGAAAAAAAGTGCGGGGGCCTCTCCAACCCCAAGTTTAATTGTCAAACGCCCGGCAGTAATAGACTACTTAGAAAATCCCACCCGAAATAAATAGAACCGCTCAAAATCACTCCAAAGAATATTATATTACAACCGCAACAAAAAATACAAAACAATCAAAACAATAAACTAAACGCAAAAAAACTTTTAAAAAAATTAAGAAAAAACACTTCTACTTATTTCTTTTGGTGTTTATAAGATAAGCCACACCTGCCGTAACCCAAGCAATCAGCAATCCGACGCCCCCCAAAAAAAAAGCAAGGTATTATAAATACTAAAGTTACAATTTATTGTAACTTAGGTGATATTAGATGAAAATACCGATTGCAAAGCTTCTCAAGACAAGGGTTTACAGGGAGATGGCCGCGTTCCAGGATGATGTTGTGGACATTCTATACCGGACGGACAACACGATAATAATCCATGGTGGAACCGCGGTATGGAGGTGCTATGGAGGAAGCAGGTTCTCCGACGACATCGACGCTTATATAAGCAGCGGACGGTTGGAAGAACTGAAGGAAAAAATAAGAAAAACAGCGTTTGAACACGGGGTTGTAGTGCAAAAAATAAAAGACACCGGGAACGTGATATTCATAGGATTATCACTAGAAGACAAGCAGCTCAAAGTGGAGATAAACCACCAAAAAAAGAACCTAAAACCAACCGCGGCGAGATTCGAAAGAACGGACGGCACTTACATGGAAGTTCTAACCCTAACACCAGAAGACCTCATACTTGAAAAAATCAACGCCTATCAAAACAGGCTGCTCATCAGAGACGTATACGACATTTACATACTAGCCAACCAAGTTTCAGACAACAAAAAAATAAAAGAAAACGTCTTGCAATTCCTTAAAAAACTGAAGCCACCAGTAAACGAAGAAACCCTACCATCACTCATATACGTCGGGCCAGCGCCATCCTTTGAAACAATGATACGGCACATAAAAGGCGCTCTAACATGAAATACCTACGATCAGTAAGAGAAAACTTCAACACTCCAAAATTCCCGGTTTTCACGCTCCAAGACCTGAAAACCTACCTTCAAAACCAAAAAATCACTCCCTCCTACCTCAAAAGAATGATAAACCATTTAATTAAAAAAAAGGAAATCACGCGAATAACCAAAGGAGTCTACACATTCCGCAACGACATAACCACCGTCGGCTTCGCCTACAAACCCTTCTACTACGGCCTAGAAAATGCTCTAACCATAAGAAAAATATGGAATCAAAACACCAACCCGACCATAATAACCTCAAAAAACGTTAGGACAGGCCAAAGAAAATTCCAAAACACCATCTACATCATCAAACACCTCAACAAAAAACAATTCTTCGGGTACGACTTAATACAACAAAAAGACTACTGGATACCAGTCTCAAACCCGGAAAAAACCCTAATAGACATGACACACTTCAAACACCACGTTCCTGAAGAAGCGCTCACAGAAATCAAAAAACAAATAAACCGCAAAAAACTAAAACAATATCTACAACAATACGACAAGCAAACCCAAAAAACACTCCAAACAATAAAATAAAAAGTTTAAATAAAATCCCTACTTTTTTTTGGGGTTTGCAAGCCACGCAACCAAAAACAACGCCACGCTCGCAACAAACTCAAGCAAAACCAAGTCGAACAACGCGCTGGACTGACTGCCTTTCCAATAAACTAACCCGCGGTAACCCAAGCAATCAGCAAACCGTGCCCACGCCCCAAAAATACAAGCTTCTTCTGTCAAAACCATCCCAAATCATATACAAAACCTCACAATAAACTAACCCGCCTGAGATTATTAAAACCACTTTGAATTCAAGCATTTTACAATTAAAAAACAATGGTTTTATGCGTTGCCATTCGATAATACCAAATAATAAACTTTTTAAATATTGAAGGTTCATAATAAGAAGCATAGGATCCCCAGAGTTACTATGCGCAAGCTTGGTAAACCTGGGCTTTATAATTCTGATTTTAAATGAGGAAAGCCGCGTTATTTATAGACAACTCTAATTTTTATCATTCTCTGAAAGACTCAAGACGACTGCCCTTCCACTGGCACTTCAATCATAGGAGCAAGCCTAACTGTTTTCCTGCTAATAAGCCTAACAAGCGACTTCAAAAAAACGCTTCAAAGCGGAGAAAAACAATCAAAAAAGAAAATAATCGCCAGCATCATCTCAATACCGCTGCTAACGGGATTAACGTTGTTTTATTTATTAAACGGAATACAACACTTGTACGGAATGATAATATTCGCAATTCTAATACTAATCTACCTAAAAATAAAAAACAGGTAAAGAAACCAACAAATTAAACAAAAAAACTGACAAAAGAATGGATTTTTAGCCGCGCTGCTAGAGGTTGACTTTATAGAATTTTTGTTTTAAGTAAATCGCATTATATAAAAACCAAAAGATTTGTACATAATACCATAGAATCAAAAAACCAAACAATAGAAAACCTTTTATATAACTTAATTAAATATGTTATTATACAGGTGACGTTAGATGAAGACTTTGACCAAGGCGAGAGTGTTGGGGGGCTCGCTGGTTGTTACAATACCCCGACAGATTGTGGAAAAGGAGAATATCAAAGCAGATGAGCTGGTAGAAATCAACATAGAGAAGTTGAAGGAGAGTTTTTTTGGAGTTGCAAGCAGAATAACCCCTTTCACCAAAAAGGATGAGTTTAAAGGATATGAATAAATAT
>CAYMAH010000060.1:0-12900 GCA_964388435.1 Microcaldota archaeon
ATTGCTATAACTCTTTTTGGAGTGCTTATTTCTAAAAATTATCAGAATATTATTTTAGTATTCTCAGGGCTTTTTGCAATCGCATTTGTTTATCTATTCAACACTTTTTGTGATGTTGAGGAGGACACAATTAATGAGGTAAACAATATTTCATATGTTTCTGAACATTTTGCTATTAAAATCTCTATTCTTTTATACTTATTCTTAAGTTTATTACTTTCCATTATTTATAATCTTCTTTCATTCACCTTTGTTATTATACTCTTATTACTAGGATTCTTCTATTCCTTTAAAATTAATAATTTAAGATTTAAGAATATACCCTTCGTTAAAAATTTAATAACCGGTTTAGGTTGGTCCTTATTAATTTTTATCGGTTCTTCAACAATCAATACTCTTACTATATCTTCAGCTTGTCTTGTCTTTATACTAATATTCACTGCTAGTGCAATAGCTGATGTTGAGGACATAAAAGGAGATTTAAAAGCTGGCATTATAACCATTCCATCAATTTTAGGACTTCGAAAATTTTCTTATTTCATGTTGTTTGTTCAGTGTGTTGGATTACTTATTATATTACTTTTTGTTTTATATGGATTACCCTCTTATCTTTTCTTTATCGCGCTTGTGTTTATTGTTAATGCTTTTTTTGTTCTATACAACTTGAAATACTGCATGAGAGGAAATAATATAATAGTAAAATCTTGGCGTAGAACAACTGCAGCTCGTCTTTTAATTACCGCTTTAATTGTTTTCGCAATGGATTTCGTTATTTTTTTAAGTTGATTAAAAAAAGAGCTCAACAATAAAACTTTCATTTTATTTTGCTTTATTGTTGTATTCGACTTCGATTCCGGTTTTTGTGAAATTTATGCTGAAAATTCCAAAGTTTATAGAAGTTCTCCTCATCTTAACCACCTGAATTGTTCTCTCCGTCTGAGAGCCGATAGTAATTTTCTTAAGGCACATAACTCCGTCACAAATAAACTCTGAAATGCCGTCCTTTGAATATTTCTTAGCATCATCTTCAACTTCTGAGGTAAGAAAAGCGGTGATATTGTTTAACTGCAATTCTCTGACAAGATCAAGCACCAGCCTTCTTATTATAACCCCGTCCCACTCAACCGGAATGTTTATGACCTTGTCGTTGAAGAAAATCCTTTGCTCGGTCGGAGTTTTTGCAAGCGTGGTCAGTTTTTGAATCTGGTGAGCATACAAGTTAAAAGTGGAGAGAGAGTCCACTGCCATGCGCTTGGGCTTGAACTCATCGATAAGTTTTTTCATGTTGTCGTACATATCGCCCAGAGTTTCTGATTGAATGTTCTTTATAACAAGCTTTTTTTCTTTTTCAAGTTTCTTCAAATCCCAGCCGAACTCTATCGCCTGATTATAAATCTGGTTTTTGTCCTCCTCGAAAGTTATGTAAAGGCCCTTCTCCCCTTTTTTAATACCATTGACAATAAACTGAAGGCATAGAATTGTCTTACCGTTTCCAGGACCTCCTGAAATCAGCACCACCGAGCTTTCTGGAATTCCTCCGTTTAAAATTTTGTCCAACCCTTTGACATAAGTTTTAACTCTTTCAACTGCCATTTTCATCTCCTCTTTTAACGTTTTTTTAAACGTTGATATCCTTTATTAATTTTACGCGATTGGTTTAAATTAGTTTTCATAAGTTTTTTTTTAAATTTCAACTCTCTAATTTCATAGTTAAATACGCTTTTAAGGAGTTGAAACTCATAAACTCGATGTTTTTTTCAATTCCTTTTCAATTTCAACACCTTCGATGCCTGCTTTGATATTAACGTTAAAGTTAAATATTTGCGCGTTCACTCTTTTAACTTGAATTTAAAATTGTATTTCATTGAATGTGATTAATTTGTTAAGGTGATTGAGAGTTTGCGTTTTTTCAAGCATGGGGGCGTTTTAGCGATAGTGTTGCCTGAAGATCTAAGAAAAACAAGCGGCGTGTCTGAAAACGACGAGTATGAGTTCTTCGAGCTCAGCAAAGGTTTTTTCATTCTGGCAAGCAAAAAACTAGTGGGCGAGAACGTCAAAAAAGAAGCGCTGGCGGAAATAATGAAACTAGCCAAGCCGGAAGAAAAAACTCCAATTAAACAACCCGAATCTGACTTCAGCTTTGCCATACTAACTGACGCTGAATTAAGCCAGAGAAAGCAATTCTTCGAAGAGGGTATAAAAAAAGGCGAGTTGATAGGAGTGAAAAGCTTCGATGGCAAGAATTACATAGCGTCTAAAAAATTCTTCGACTTCGCTTGCAGAAAAATATTTAAGATGACTTCAAGCTTCAGCACTGAAAACGCTGCGAAGGAATTAAATATAAGCATTGACGGCCTTAAAACGGCTTTAATGATACTCAAAGACAAAGGGGAGGTTATAGAAAAAAAGAAAAACCTCTTTTCGCTGGTAAAATAAATTTAGATAAAAGTGACTTGAAAATTGAAGTACGTTTTCGTTCTAGACTCTGAAAATAACGACCCTTCAAAACTGTTAAAACTTGAAGAAGGAAAACTGATTATATTCATACCCGTTCAAACAGAATCGATTACAATCGACATGGAGGAAGACCTAAACAAAAAAATAAAAACAGCGGAGGAAATAAAAACCGCTTTGAATGACAAAATAAAATGTGAAATAGTGGTAGGGTGGGGCGAAAGCGTTGAAAACGTTTTAAAAAGGGAAGACGCTGTTCTGATCTAAAAACATTAAAATTACAAGTTAATGAGAAAATTCCAACCAAAACCATAAAATCTATTTTTTTAGAATTCAAGGCTTGATTTGAAGAAGAAGTTCAATCACTATAAGTGCAACGCACAATCCAATCACAAGCTTAGGGTCAAGCTGAATCTTGCTGGTCTTGACGTCATAAAATCTTGTAATACCAGCCATAGATGGCGGGCTGCTAATCTTTTCAGGCATACGATTTTTTATGAAAAGCATTGTATTTAAATCTTTTCGTGCTTAAAACTTTAATCATGAAAAGCAGCGACGTTGTGGGGTTTCTAGTTTTCATATTCCTAATTCTAGTGTTGTTGTTTGTTTTGACAAAAACAAGAATCATCTACCCTTCTTCAATACCCTTCTGGCAGAATATTTACTGCAATGTTTTCGTGCAGCACCACGGTTCTATAGCAATAATATACGGTTCTGACGGCATTGGAAACATAAATAATCTGACAAGCATGATACAGCAGGTTAACCCAAACCTGGTGGTTGAGCCGATAAGCGTTTCAAGCCTAAGCCCCGGGTTGCTTTCAAACTATGATCTTGTTGTTCTTGATCATGTCAAAACCGTTTCGTTCACAGGTGTTTTAGACGTTGAAGATTATCTAAACGCGGGAGGTCAGTTATTATGGATTGGAGACGCTTTTTCAAATCAAATCCTAACTCCAAGCGATATCGCTGCAGCAAAGCTTGAAAACCAGACAAATCCTTTCTATTATGAAAATCTATCAAGCCAGGCCAAAAAACAAGTGGGATTTGGAACGTTTGGATCAAAATATCTATTCGCTTATTATTTGGAGGAGAATTTCTTCAACGCCACTTTCAATGTAGACGCGCCTAACAACTATCTTGTAGGTGGTTTAAGGTCAGGGGAAAACGTTGGTTTGGATGCGGCTCTGATAAACCTTTATTCTTCACCCACTCAAACCCGCGTGGCTGACCTTGCAATTGGAAATCAAACCTATCCGGCAGTGTTGATAGAGAAAAGCGTTGGTTCTATAATCGTTTACACGGCCTTTCCTCCCGAAGAGTACAACAGCTCTGTATTTGTAAGCAATATACTAAACTACCTGGTGCCCTGCTGATATTAACTGCGAGTCAAACATTGGAAAAAAAAAGCCAATCAAAAGCGAAAAAACCCTTGTCAGGAAAAAGACAAAATGTTTTTAAATAGTATGCTTCCTATAATCTACAGTGATTTTTTATGAAAAAAGGTCAAAGCAAATTTAATTGGGAAAACTCCATTCCATTGATTCTAATAATACTGCTTGCCATTTTCCTGGCTGCAAAATTCGGCGTTATAAACCTAAGTACCGTTCCAGTAGTAGGAGGATTGTTTCCGCAGCCTTCAATAAGAATTGGAATTGTAGGGCAGGGAAGCCCTGGGTTGATAAGCATGCTTCAAGGACTTGACTTTGTTCAAAGAGGAATAACAGTCTATCCTAACATCGACCCTTCAACAGCGCAATACACTTTAAACAATTTTCAAATAATAATACTTCAAAACACCCCTTATTGTGATTATGGCTTAAGGTTTGCTTTGGCAAACTGGGTTAGAAACGGAGGTAAATTAATTGTGATAGGGAATGCTTGCACTCAAGTTCCAAACGATCCGACAAGCGTTGGGTGGAATGTGGGAGTTAACAGTTTGGGAAGCGTCATGCCCGCAACTTACGGCGGTTTGACTTCGAGCATGGTTTACACTCCAACTTACTTTGCGAATGGAATTCTAACAGACTTGAACCCTTCAAGCCCTATATTCGGAGGGGCTGGAGTGGAAGCGCCCGGGACTAAAAACTTTGCTTTCAGCGGTTATGTTACCCCTGTTTTTCCGACAGCAGCTAACAGTCAAGTCGATGCCGTGGTTAACACTGGAACAGGAAGTCAAACATTATATGCTATAGTTGAAACTCAAGGGCTTCTGCAGTTAGGAAAAGTCATTTACTTCAGTTTCGACCCTGGAACCACCAGCGAGAGTCTTGTTTACCAGACCATTCTTTACCTTTCGCAAGCCAGTGGTTAATCTTGAAAACATTTGAGTTAAAACCTGAGATTACAATCATAGCGGTTGTAGTAATAATTTTAATTTTAGCGGGCTTGGGCTTCGTAAACCTTCCTTTTCTCTCCCAGTCAAAAACAATAAGAGTGGTTGTTATTGGAAACGATTCGAATCTTTTCAATCTTTTAAGTAATTCAACTTTTGTCACAAACCATGTCTACGCATTTCAAATATCCGCCGACGGCGCTGAGTACGCGCTTAAAAACTTTGATGTGGTGATACTGAGTGGAGCGTCTTATTGCAGTTTGTCTTTAAGGCAGGCGCTTGCAAGCTGGGTGGTGAATGGCGGAAAACTTATTGTGGTAGGAGACGCTTGCACTCTGGTGCAGGGGGATTCTAAAGCAATAGGATGGGGTATTGGAATCAACGGTCTTGGAACCATCATGCCGGTAAGCTATGGAGGGTGGAATGGAACCGGGATAAGCTATGGGGACGTTCAGCTTCAAAACGCCGAATTTCAGGTACAAGCCCTTCAAAGTCCTATATTCGGAGGGGGCGTGGCGCCCGGGACTAAAAACTTTGCTTTCAGCGGTAGCGTTACACTAATAACTCCAAGCACTAAAAGCAATATTCTCTCTTTTATAACCGCCAATAATAATCAATATTATGGAATGATTGAAAGTCAGGGAATGTTTCAATTTGGAAAGGTAATTTACTTCAGTTTCGACCCCCTTTATTCTCAAACCCTTCTTTATAATACCCTTCTTTACATTTCAGGTCACAGCGGGTAGAGTGTTTTAATTGGAAACAAAAAAGAAAAGTTTTTTAAGCGTTGAAGTTTAAAACAAAAATCAAGTTTTTTTAAAACTATACAGAGGTGTCGAAAAAAATGGAAGGACAAAAAGACGAGAATACGATCTACGTGGGAAAGAAAAGCGTAATGAGCTACGTGCTTGCAGTTGTAACTCAATTCAACCAGGGTGCGCCCGAAGTGAAATTGAAAGCAAGGGGCAGAAGCATGAGCATTGCAATAGACGCTAGCCAGATAATCAAAAACCGTTTCATACCCACTCTTCAATTCAAAGAAATCAAGCTTGGAACAGAAGAGCTTACCTCTGAAGACGGCAGCACGAACAAGGTTTCTTCAATAGAAATAATAATGACGAAAGTTTAAGGAACAAAACGCAAAAGCTTTAAACAATTTTTTTTAATTTTTTTTTTAAATTTCTTAAGACTTAATGATTCTAAATGAACAGGTTTTCGCGACAGAAAGGACTGGCTAACTTCTCCAAAGCCACCGTTTTAATCGTAGGGGTTGGAGGGGTGGGAAGTTGGACTGCCATTCAACTTGTCGAGATGGGAGTTAAAAAACTGATTTTGTTTGACTGGGACGTGGTTGAAGAGTGCAACCTCTCAAGGCAGTTCTTTATCGAGGAAAGCGTTGGAAAGCCCAAAGTCCTTGAATTAAAGAAAATGCTTAAAAAAATAAACAAAAACGTTGAGGTGGAGGCTAACGTGGAAAAATTCAATGGAACTGAAAATTTAAGCGTGGATTTTATATTGGACGGAAGCGACAACCGTGCTGCAAGGCTTGCAATAGATTTTTTTTCAAACAAAAATCAAACTCCTTGGATTTTCTGCGGGGTGAAAGAATTTGAATTCATGCTTTCTACTTTTATACCCTCAAAAACAAAGCAATTCAAAAAATGGAAGGCGTTTGGAAGTGACGATTGTACTAGAATAACCGTTTCCACAGTTATGGCCGCTTCAAGTGTTCAAGTTTCAGAACTCGCTTCGCTGATTAAAGGAAAGTCTAATTTCGCAGGAAAGCTTTTCTATGGAGACTTGAAAACCATGACTTTTAAAACGCTCAAAATCTGATATTCATTCAAACTTTTAAAAATAAATTTAAATCAGACTACCATTTAAACTCTTAAAACAAAGTTTTAAAATCTCCCTCTGCTTAAATTAAAATCATGAACAAGCTTTTCTTGCTATGGGTTGCAGCTCTAATTTTATTGATGGTCTTGATTTTCATTCCAATGCCGTCGATACCTGGACTCGCAGGTAAAGTTTCAAGCAATTCAACTTTAAATTCAACCAATCAAAACTTGACTGTTGGCTTGATTGGAATTCAAAATCTCTCTGTTTTAAACCAGTCTTTGACCTTCAAGCAAGTTCCAAGCGTTAACTATTCATTGAACGATTATAATCTAATAATAATCAGCAACTCAACTTACTGCGACTTGGCATTAAGATTCGCTTTGGCCGGATGGGTTAAAGATGGCGGGAAGCTCATAATAACGGGAGACTCGTGCACTCAAGTTCCAAACGACCCTGCAAGTATAGGGTGGAATGTGGGTGTTAACAGTTTGGGAAGTGTAATGCCAGTGGTATTTGGAGGAATGACAACATCATTCAATTTAAATCAATCTTCAAGCTTTTTAAACGTTGAAAACGGGTCTTTTGAAATAGTCGATTATTCAAGCTTCGCCTTCAACAACCTTTCAAATCTCAACTTCTCGGGAAATGTGACAATAGTTTATCCTTTTGACGGGAAAGTTTTGGGGTTGATAACATTTGAAAACAACTCGCAAAATCAGATGGAAAATCAGAGTTTATACGCGGTTGTCAAAAGCTCTGATTACAATCTTTTCTATCTTTCATTCAACCCTTCTCTTGAACCGCAAATCACCTATAATATAATAAAGGGAATGACCGGTTAAAAAGTTAATCAAAAAGATTTTAAACAAACAAAACATAAGAAAACAAGCGTGGACGACACGAAAAACAAATCTAAAAAAAGCTCGGAGGTCAAGCCTCAGAAAACACGGGTTGAAAAAAACAAAAGCATTCAATTTACGCTTGCAATAATAATCTTAGTACTAGCAGGGGCGTTCTACCTTTATTTTTTAAACAATAAAAATTCAACAACACCCCCTGGCGGGGTAACGCCGAGCACTCCTATACTAACTTCAATAAACAGCTCAAACAGCACATTCAACAACACGTTTTCATCAAATAACGCGTCTAGTCAGAATGCTTCAACTTCAAATAACTCTGCAACTTCAAACGTTTCATCAAATTCAAGTGAGTTGAACGCAACTCAACCTGTAAATCAAACGCTTAACCAAACGGTTAATTATACTCAACTCTGTTTGAATAGCGGTGTTTATGTGGGTAATTTCAACCTGGCCACCCGCAACTTAAACTATTCTTGGGCCCCTTACTATGGAGTTTTTTATGCAAGGATTTACGTTGACTACAGTTCAAGCTTAGGTAAGCCATTCGCTGATGTGAGTGATATTTCAGTATTCAACGGAACTGATTGCAGTTACACTCCTATTTTTGAAGGGCAGACCGTTGTTCTCCCTGCGTGCAATTTTATAATGAAGGTTAATTCAATATCCTTGACAGGGGGGGTTTGGGTAGCCAATGTTGATATTTCTCACTGCTGAAATATTCCATCGGAAGGGATTTATAGAAGTTTGACTAATATTTAAAGCGGTGGTTTCTTATGGATTTAAAGCATTTTGACATGTTTCTAGCTTTCGTGGTGAGAAACGAGCGTTTTCTTAAGAAAAGAGAAACGAGTTTCACTCAGAAGGAGCTTGACTATTGGAAGAAGCTATCTATAGAAATTGTCAAAAGAATTTCCAAAAAACTTTCAGCAGGTCTTGAATTGAAGAATGATGATTCAAGGAAAAAACTCGCAAGGGAGATAAGCAAGACATTTAAAAAAGCTTCACTTAAACAAATACTGCTCGTAATAGAAAACTTTGATTCTTTTGTGGAAGCTGTAAAGGAAGGCAAGGACCAAAAACCAGTTAAAATAACCTTTCAAGATGGAGACAAGTATTACTCTCCAGCCAGGCGCTAAACCTCTATTTTAGGAAATAAAATAACTCTTACCCCGTTTCTGCCTGTTGTTGAACCGCTCCATTTAAAAGAATTGCTTTTCACTCCGAGCTGTTTTCTAATTTCCACTGCCTTTTCAGGGATGAAGGGTTCAAGCAAAATTGAAATAAGCCTCAAGCTTTCAATTAGATTATAAAGTATGGTCGCCTTTTCAGATTCGTTGCTCCATGGTTTTTTGTCATTTATATACTTGTTGCATTCTTTGATTAAAACCCAAATCTCCTTTAAAGCCTTGTCGATTTGGTAATCGTTCATGAAATCAGAAAATTTTTTAATCGTCTGCTCTGCAGCTTCTTTCAACTCCTGCTTTTCGGGTTTTGGAATCTCTGAATTAAAATACTTCTCGTTCATGACGATGGTTCTGTTCAAGAGATTTCCAAGCTCTTCAGCAAGGTCGTTGTTTACCGTTTGAATGAAGTTCTTTTCTTCAAAACTAGCGTCCCCTCCGAAAGTCATCTCCTTCAAGAGATAATATCTCACCTGGTCCAGACCATATGTCTCTGCAAGGTTAAGTGTGTTGACCACGTTCCCAATGCTCTTGCTCATTTTTTCCTTTCCAGCAAGCCACCAGTTGGTCGCTATTATCTTTTCAGGGGTCTTCAAGTCCAACGCGAAAAGGAAAGCGGGCCAGTAAACAGCGTGAAACCTTGCTATGTCCTTTCCCACTATCTGAACATCTGGAGGCCAGTAATCTTCAAAATCGCCATCAGGGTAATTCACGGCGCTTAAGTAATTCAATAGAGCGTCAAACCAAACGTATATGGTGTGTCTCTCGTCAAAAGGGGCTTTTATGCCCCACTTTAAGTTTTTTCTCGTGATGCTTAAATCTCTTAACCCGTTCTTGAAAAAGTTCAGCATTTCGGTTTTTCTGTACTCTGGAATGATGTGATTTTTTGAAATCCATTCCCTCACTTGATTTTCGTAATTGCTCATCCTGAAAAAATAGCACTCTTCCTTCCTCCTGACCGCGTCCTTGCCGCAGGCAGGGCATTTTCCTTCGTCTAATTCATTCTCGTCGTAATAAGCCTCGTCAGAAACGCAGTACCAGCCTTCGTAAACCCCTTTGTATATATCCCCTTTGTTGTAAATCATCATCAATGCTTTTTTTACTGTTTCTTCATGATTCTTGTCCGTTGTCCTAATGAAATAATCGTTTGAAACGCCCAGCTTCTCCCACGCCTCACTGAATTGCTTTGAAATCGAGTCAACAAAATCTTGTGGGCTCACCCCCTTGGCTATAGCCGAACTTTCCACCTTCTCTCCATGTTCATCCGTTCCCGCAAGGAAAAACACTTCATGTCCTTGCATTCTCTTGAACCTTGCAATGCAGTCGGCCAGAAACATCGCGTACGCGTGCCCAAGGTGAGGTTTGTCGTTAACGTAGAAAATAGGCGTTGTGATATAGAATTTTTTCATGAAAGTTAATTATGCCAGCAACTTTAAAATAAGTTTTCCTTTGATTTGAATTAAATAATCTTCTTAGAATCATTTGATGTGACTGTATATCATCTTAGCCAGTTCTTCCTTAAGTCCTTTTTCATCTTCAATAAAATGAACCCTCCCTTCATACCCTTTAACGCCCTTTATTAAATCTTCATCTTTTCTTGAAACTATAACGCTGTCAAAATCATGTCCGAACATTTTCTTTAGAATTTCATTATCTGTCGAAGCTTCGTGCACTTCAACGCTTCCCTTCGATGATATTACGTAATGCTTTATGATTTTTGTCAGGTTTTCATCCCTGCTGACAACAAGAATTTTATTTTTATTTTCTTCTGGCTTTATATAATGTGTCATTTTTTCATCGCCTGCTAAAATATAAAATAATTCTGATTAAATAAGTTTTTAAACATTGTTTTTTAAAATTGTTTATACGATGAACAAAAAAATTACTATAATCACTGGCTGTTTTTCTATTATTCTACTTGCAGGTTCTTTCGTTTATTTTCTTTCAAACGAGTGGTTTTTCGCCGATCCCCTGATAGAAGCGCTTGCGTTGTTTGTCCCTTTGATGGTTGTTTTTTTTTCCATATTCGTTTTACTTCGAAGCGTCAAAAAACATCGCTGAAAAACAAGTACTGTTGGACGTAGCCTGCGTGAGAGCCGAATCTTTTAACCACGAACTCCTGAATATTTTTTTTTCTGTGATAAACCTTATTCATTATTCTTTCAATGTGAACGTCAACCGGGAAGGCCTCTGTAAAATCAAGGCTGAAGAGCATAACACACTTTGCAACCTTCTCGCCCACTCCGGGTAGGCTTTTAAGTTCTTCCAGGGCATTGTCAAAACTTTTTCTTTTAAGCCCTTCGAGATTAAATCCGTTGGTTACAATCTCTGAAGTTTTTTTAATGTAGTCACTTCTATAGCCGAAACCCATTTTCTTAAAATCGCTTTCTGAAAAATTTGAAAGCGTTTCAGCCGAAGGAAAATAGTTGTTCAGGCCATAAAGGCTTTCAACTCTTTTTTTTATTGTTTTGATGGAAGAATTTTGTGAAGTTATAAAAGAGATTAAACACTCCCACGGTTCCTGTCTTAAAATTCTCAAACCCCTGTATTTTTTGAAAAGTCCTTCGACAAGTTTGTCCCCGCTTTTTGAAATTATTGCATCGTATATATTATCAAGATTCTCGTCAAGCTTGAAAAAACTTGAGGCTTCACTCTTGCCGACGCCTTCAAAAAAAAGATTTTCGTCAGACCTTTTAACCCTTGTTTTTTTTCCATTTATGTAACCCTGCCAAACCCCTTCTTTTTCCCTCCAGTTGAAAACCTGGCCCGAGTTGAAAGTGAAGTTGAGGTTCAAAGGCTCTTTTAGCTTCAGTTTCATTCTTCAACAAGCACTTTCATTTTGCCGTTCAAATCGCTGATTTTTATCCTCTCCTGCTTCATGTCGTTTCTGTACCTTATCGTTATCGTTTCGTCTTCAAGAGTCTGGTAGTCGATTGTCAGGGCGAAGGGCGTTCCAATCTCGTCAAACCTTGAATACCTCTTCCCAATGCTCCCGCTCGCGTCGTAATCGCATACGAACCTTTTCTTAAGGTAATCAAAAACTTCGACCGCCTTCTTTTCAAGCTCTTCCTTGGGCATCAATGGCAGTACCGCTATCTTAACCGGTGCAATTGAAGGGTTAAGGTCCAAAAAGACTCTTCCATCCTCTCTTTCCCTGTAAGAGTCTATAAGCAGCGTGAGAATGGTTCTTTCAAGTCCTGTTGATGGTTCTATGACGAAGGGGTTTATTTTTTTCTTCTCGCTCTCGTCGAAGAAAGTCAACTCCTCCCCGCTGAACTTGGAGTGTTGCTTCAGGTCGAAGTCTGTCCTGTTCGCAATTCCCTCCAACTCCTTCCAGCCCCACGGGTAGTTGTATTCCAAATCCCAGGTTTCGGTTGAGTAGTGAGACAGTTCTGTTTTCACGTGTTTTCTTAGCCTTAGATTGAGCGTGTTAACTCCGATTTTTTTGAACCACTTGAAGAATTCTATCATCCAGTACGCGTGCCACTTGGTTCCAATCAGTTTTTTGTTTAAAGCGTTTTTGAAAGTCATCTTCTCGTGAGTTTTTTGTTTTTCCTGCATCTCCTGAGTGTAGAATAGGCATTCCATGTTCAAGTCGTCATCGTTTATTTCAGCGTCGTTTATTCTTTCGGGGTTGATGAAGAATTCCAACTCCATTTGGTTGAACTCTCTGCTTCTGAATACGAAGTTTCTGGGGGATATCTCGTTTCTGAAAGCCCTTCCGATTTGCGCTATTCCGAACGGTAGTTTTTTCCTTGATGTTGCCAAAACCCTTTTGAAGTCGGTGAAAATCAACTGCGCTGTTTCGGGTCTTAGGAACATTGTGGAGCCCTCATTTTCCACTGCTCCGACATGAGTTTTAAACATCAGGTTGAACACTTGCACTTCGGTGAAGTCTCCCCCGCACTTGGGGCATTTTATCTCGTGGTTTTCAATCAGTTTTTGAAGTTGTGGGTTGCTTATCCCGTCCGTGCTTATTTTAAGTTCATCTTCTATCAAATGATCGGCTCTGAACCTTAAATGGCATTTCTTGCATTCTACCAAAGGGTCGTTGAAAGAGTCCACGTGACCGCTGGCCTTCCAGACCTTCCACATGTTTACAACCGCCCCGTCAATTCCTACGATGTTTTCCCTGTCATTTACAATGAACTTCCACCAATTGTTTTCAATGTTCTTCTTCAATTCAACCCCAACAGGGCCGTAGTCGAAAAACCCCGCCGCGCCTCCGTAA
>CAYMAH010000061.1:0-2909 GCA_964388435.1 Microcaldota archaeon
AGTTAAATAATTGTTATTTTACCACTCGTGCGTGGTTTACTTGTAATTATCTTTCGGTAAGCGGAAAGCTTTACCATATGAAAATAAAAGAAATTAGCGACATTTCAAAACTTTATGAGTACTCTAATGGAATTAAATACAATTGGAATGATAAAGTTAACATTTACAAGATAAAAAACTCTGGAATTAAAATCTGCCTGGCAATTTTAAACAGGGAGATTACATTCCCTTACGTTGAAAGGATAAGCGATCTAAAGGTTGATTAAAAAATTGGCTAAAGAAGGTTTTTTCACTTCAAAAGAATACAAGATTTTAATTTTTGAATTATTTTTTTTTTAATACCTTCTTTTTTTTTAGCGGGAATCGAATCCCCATTCATATTTACAAAAGCAGGGGCGTACCCTTTTTTTTTCTTTGAATTTTTTGAAGGTTCGGATCTTGAAAATAAAAGTTCGTTTATTTATTTTTTTAACGTCGCGATTCAGTTGATTTATATTCAATTAAATTTATTCGCTTTTATAATAGGGCGCTGCTTTCAATCAGAGCTCCGATGGTCATTAAAATAACGGCCCAAGCCGCAAGTTTGATTATATCGTGGAGTATCAATGTAAAGGAGGGGTCTTTGTACGCCCTTCTTGCAACAGCGCTGCTTAGAATTCCCCCTGCAAGTGCTGCGAGTATGTAAGCCAGCATTTCAAAAAAACCGTGTGGTAATATTCCCAGAAAACCGGCGCTTAACCCCACTATAAGCGTTTGGGATTGATTTAAAATGAATTGCTCGGCATAGTTTGCCAGAAAAACAGATATTACCGAGGCGTTCCATACAAGCACTAAAACCGCGCCCGCGCCCGCTATTATTGAAAGACCGAGTATTATTAAAATCACTTCAAGATTATGAATGAAAATAACTTCAAACGCTTGCTGGAATTGAAAAGCGGTTGCAAATCCTGAGAACTGTCCTTGCACTGAGGTAAGCTGACCTACTTGAATTGAAAAAACTTGTGAGATAGTGGCTTGGGGAAGAATCAAATACCAGAATAAAAATCCAAGAATCCACCCAATGAAGAACAAGCCCATTGCAACCACTATTGGGTAATGCCTTGCGAGTGTCCTGCTTCCCAGAATTTTTGATTTTTCTTCTATTTCCTCAACTTCGTAATCAAAAAGTCTTACCAGAACGCCTATGCTTAAAATCGACACCAGCATTATTGTTGAAATGCTCTCCTGGAGTTGTATGAACTGGGCGATTGGAATTGAAATTGAAACGAAAATAAAAGCCAGTATTATTAACTCCCACGGCTTTTTCATCATACCCTGAACTGAAAAAATAGATTCAAGCACCATGGTATTGATTTGAAGTTTTAGTCTATTTAAAACCTTTCTAAAAAAGGGTTATTATCAAGGTGACATCCTCCCATCCTTAAACTTTTAAAAAAGAAAGTTTTAAAAACAAAAACGTTTTCTTAATATAACAGGATGGATAAAAAAGTTTACGTGGCAGTGGCAATTATTTTGGCGGGCATTGTATTAATTACCTTGTTTTTTAGAGGTAACCCTCCTGTAAAGTATGTTAATGTCAACGTTTCTACAAGCGTTTACGCTTGTTATTCCGGAGAGGGCAATTACTCGTGCCCGGCTAATGTCGGTATAACAATTCTCGAGGTAGGGGATTTTCAGTGCCCTTACTGTGGCGGTGATGAACCGATTGTTTTGAATGTTTTAAAAGATTACGCTGGAAAGGTTAGGTTGAGTTTTCTTAACTTTCCTCTTACAGAGCATCAGTACGCTGAAAAAGCAGCGGAGGCTTTTGAGTGTGCGGTTGATCAGGGAAGAGAATGGCAATTGTATGGTTTAATGTATCAGAATCAGGGAGATTTAACGGTGGATTCTTTGAAAAGCTATGCGGTTCAAGCTGGCTTGAATTCCAGTCTTTTTAACGCTTGCCTTGACAGTGGGGTTAAAGCCGCGGTGGTTCAACAAGAAATTAAGGAGGGGGAGGGGTTGGGGGTTCAGGGAACGCCTACTTTTTTCATTAACGGGCAGATGCTTGAGGGTTATCAAAGCCAGTCGAGTTTTGAAAACGTGATAAACGGAATTTTGAATCAAACAAGCCAAAATTCAAGCCAAACCACTTGATTTAAATATGAAGATAAGTTTTTTTGAAGTGGAGGACTGGGAAGAGGATTACTTGAGGAAAAACATTCAAGGGCATGACATGAAGTTTTTCAGGCGGCATCTTACTCCTGAACTTATAAACGAGGTCAAGGATTCTGACGTTTTAGTGGTTTTCATATACTCTGAATTGAATGAAAGCGTTCTAAGACAATTCCAAAATCTTAAACTGATAGCAACCATGTCGACAGGAGTGGAGCATATTGATGTTGATTACTGCAAGAAGAACAACATTCTGGTTGCAAGCGTTCCAAGCTATGGTGAGAACACCGTGGCAGAGCACGCGTTCGCGCTTCTACTTGCAATATCGAGAAAAATAATTGAAAGCGCGGAAAGGACTAGGAGGGGAGATTTTTCATTGGAAGGTTTGAGAGGTTTCGATTTGAAAGGAAAAACAATGGGGGTGGTGGGAACCGGGAGGATAGGATATCATGTTATTAAAATAGCAAGGGGTTTTGAGATGGATGTAATGGCTTTTGATGTTAGCCCGAACAAAGAGCTTTCAGACAAGATGGGTTTTTCTTATGTCAGCTTGGACGAGTTGTTTGAAAAAAGCGATGTGATTTCTTTTAACGTTCCTTTACTTCCATCCACCAAACATCTTCTTGGCATGGACTCTCTTCAAAAATTAAAGAATGGTGTTGTCGTGATAAACACTTCAAGAGGGGGTGTTATTGAAACAAACGCGTTGTTTGAGGGGTTGAAGAGGGGGGTTATAAAAGCGGCTGGAATAGATG
>CAYMAH010000062.1:0-2132 GCA_964388435.1 Microcaldota archaeon
CTTTAAACAATGAAAAACCATTCAATAACAGGTTTAAAAAAAAAGGTGGTGTTAGAGTGTTGAACGACTGCAACTACGACAAGATAAAAATGATTCATCATTTAAGCAAAATAGTAACTTTCATCGACAGGCACGCTGTAACCGATGCGGAAAGGGAAAACCACCCTCTATGCGCTGAAGAATACAAGGAACTGAAAAAAGACCTTGAAAAACACATTGAAAAACTCAGCTCCGCGGTGAAAGGACTTTCAAAAGAAGACAAATTCTAATCTTTTTACAAAGGCAAAACTTTTTTTAACTTGACTTTCAATTATCTACCCTAATGTTCGACACTCAAAATTTCAGAAAGCTAAAACGAGGACCGCAAGTAGTCTTATTTAAAGACGCTTCCTTCGTCAGCTGCTTCTCAGGACTGCAAAGCGGCGACGTGGTAGTGGACGTGGGAAGCGGAAGCGGGTTTCTGGCAATCTACCTAGGCTTGATAGTCTCGCCGAAAGGAAGGGTTTACAGCTTCGAGAAAAGAAAAGAATTCGCATCAATCGCAGAGAAAAACATTGAAAAAATGGCATTGAAAAAAATCATCACCATAACGAAAGGAGACGCGCTTAGAAAAAAATGGCCCGAGTGCGATCTTGTCACGATAGACGCCGGCGGCGGGGAAATTCTTCTAAAAAAAGCGTTCAAAGCCCTAAAACCAGGAGGAGTTGCCGTCGGCTTTCTGCCCAACGTCGAGCAGATGAAAACGTTCGTCCTGGAAGCCGAAAGGCTTGGCTTCAAAAGCTTCAAGAACGTCGAGGTTTTCGACAGGAACTGGCTGGTCAGAGAACAGGGGTGCAGGCCGGAAAACACAGGCCTGATTCACAGCGTTTTCCTTTCTTTTTTGAGGAAAGCATAGGGAGTTGAACTTATGTTTAATTTAATTTTCCGCCTCAAACCCCTTTAAAACCCAAGTTAATGAAACATTTTTATAATATTTCATACAAATAATACATTGGTGATTAGTATGAATATAACCATAAGAAATTTACATGAAAACATTTTCAGAAAATTTAAAGCTTCCGCCGCTGAAAAAGGAGTGAAATTAGGGACGGCTTTGACGCAGGCAATGGAGTTATGGGTCAAAAAAACAAATGAAAAACCACTTGCAAAACTATCCAACATAAAACCATTCAACTGGGGAAAAGGAACAGAGAAAACAAGCAGAGAGATAGACCAACTTCTCTATGAAAGATGATAAATGAATGATAATCCTTGACACAAGTTGCCTGGTTTCTTATTTCAACGAGGCCGATGATCTTCACAGCCGCGCACTGAAAATAATAAGAGACATAGACGATGAAAAATACGGAATTCAGGCAATCAACGACTACATTTTCAGCGAGTTTGTCACCGTGATGATGCTTAAAACAAAGGAAATGAGAACAGTGAAAGAACTTGGAGATAAACTGCTAGGCACGGTAAAACTTTTAAAAATAGATGAAAACACTTTCAATGAATCCTGGCGCATATTCAACTCACAACCGAAACCCGCACTAAGCTTTGTTGACTGCAGCATAATCGCAACATGCAAAATAAACTGCATATAGCGTATATAGCAACGTTCGACGTCAAATTAGGCAAGGCAAGCGATTTGAAGATTATTGATTAAATAATCAAAAAAAGCCTCGAATGGGAATTGAACCCATGACCTCTTGCTTACCATGCAAGCGCTCTACCGGCTGAGCTATCGAGGCACTTAAAAAGAATTTCTTCTTAAAAAGCTTATTAAAGTTTTCTCGCGTAAAATTAACTCAAACAAAGCTTTTAAGTCTAACGCAGTAATTCTTAAAATTAAAAAAAAAAAGAGGGTGTTCTTGAAAACAATGGGAAAATTTCCAATAGCCGACCACGCTTTAACCGAAGTATGGATATGCCTGAAATGCAAGGCAAGAAACGCCAAGGGAGCGCTGGCATGCAGAAAATGCGGAAGCAAATACTTGCGCCCGAAAAGAGCAAGAAAGAAAGAGACCAAAAAGTAGGCGAAGGCAAAACGCAGGGGTGGCTGAGCCTGGTCAAAAGCGCAGGTTAGCACTGTGCGACACTTAAGATCCTGTCTCTTAGCGAGTCCGAGGGTTCAAATCCCTCCCCCTGCA
>CAYMAH010000063.1:0-2246 GCA_964388435.1 Microcaldota archaeon
TGGTTGAAATGTTCAGGATGCAGTCGGAAAAGTAGAACGCCACTATCTAAAAAAAAGCGTTTTTGGATTTTTAGTGGAAGGTGTTATGGTCTTTGGCAAGCAACCACTTCCAGAACGGAGTGAACTTTATTTTCTTCTTCCCCTGCACTTCCTCCGCTTCATAATCCCAGGTTATAACCAGAAGATTGTTGCACCTAAGCTCTTGCGAGGCGGTGATGAGATTTTTCATTTCCCTCCCCTGAATTTCTTTTTTGTCAGAGGCGAGTGTTACTTGAATTAGCTGTAGTATCTTGTTGTTTTTTCTTATTAGGAAGTCAACCTCTTTTTGTTCATGGTTTTTCCAGTAGTTTATTTCAAACTCGTTGAAAGAGTAATTTTTTCCGCGCAGTAGTTCTATTGCAACCGCGTTTTCCATCAATCTCCATTTATCTTTGCTTACTGAAAGCATTGCAGTAAAACCCGTGTCTATCGCATATATTTTTTTCGGAGCCATGACAGATTCCTTTAATTTGAAAGAAAATCTTTCAAGGGTGAAGACAACATACGCCTGTTCCAAATATTTTAACCACTCGCTTACCGTGCTCTTGCCTTTTATGCTGAAAATGTTTCGTACCTTGTTGTAACTTGTTTCTGACGAGGAGTTTGAAATAACGTACCTTACAACCTCACTTAGTTTTGATGATAATTTGATGTTATGTCTTTGAATTATATCCCTATTTATAATATCATTATACAAGTCTGCAAGAAACGATCTTCCGAATTTGAACACCAATGGAAACCCGCCACTAACTAAATACTTTTCAAGTAGATTAATAAGCACCGCTTTATCGCGCGTTGTGAACGCTCTTTGGTTGAAATTGAATTTTTCATATGATAGAAACTCTTTAAAACTGAATGGAAGTAGTTCGCGGTCTACGTGCCTTCCCGTCATGTATGTTGAAAGTTCTTTGCTCATTAAACGCGCGTTGCTCCCTGTTATTATAATTTTCTTAGTGTCTATAAGCCTGGAAATAAATTTTTCCCATCCTCTCACCTCTTGAATTTCGTCGAATATTATCGTGTCAACATTTCCTTTCAATGAGTACACCGCTTCAAGGACTTTGTTCAGCTCGTTTGCTTGAATGGTAAGCCTTTCATCATCAAAGTTTATGTACCCTGCTTTTTCAATGCCTACCAACTCAAAAGTGAATATAGACTTGCCACACCTTCTCGGGCCCATTATTATGTTTGCCGCCCCAGTTGCAATATGCTTTTGTAAGAGTGGAAACTCTCTTTTTATTATGTTCTCATTTTTAAACAAGTCAGCCATTCTCTGCTCCTGCTCAAGCATTATATTTTTAATCTCAGGCACGGTTATCATGATTTTAATATTACAACACCAACATTTTTAAATCTTACTTTTTACAAAAGTAAGTTTAATAAAAATCTTACTTTTAATATAAGTAACTTTTAAAAAGTAATTTTTAAAAAGTAACTTTTAAAAATCAACCTTCCAGGCGCTTGCGCTCCACCATCATGCACCTGTCCATAACCACTTCCACGCCGTTATTCTCAAGCAGTTGTTTCGCCTCGTTGTTTTCGATTCCAGCCTGCATCCAGAAGAATTTAGGCTTGATTTTAAGCTTTAAAACCTGCTCAGCGATTGATAGAACTTCTTCAGAAGGCCTGAACACCTCAACAACGTCTATTTTCTCGGGAATTTCAGAAAGACTGGAGTAAACCTTTTCCCCTAAAATCGTTTGCCCCGCGGCATTCGGGTTTACGGGTATTATCTTATAGCCCACGCTCTTTAAATAAGAAGGGATTCGATAAGCAGCTTTATCCTCGCTTCTTGAAAGACCTACAACCGCGATTGTTTTTGACTGCAGTGCTTTTTCAATTATTGACAAATCCATTACATAAAATATTAATTAGCTTAGTTTAAAACACTTTGTTTAAAATAAGTCATTACTTTTTGAATTTGTATTATTTTTCATTGCTGATTGCAAAAGCTCGAAGAAAAAATCTTACAAATACTACTATCAGGGTATGCTTTCAGGAATATTTGCTCTTCAATGCTTGGATAACCTCCGAGCGCTATTTGCGCCAGCGCTCCCGCTAGTTTTAGCGAGTTTTCCGTTTTTTGTATTAAGCTCAGGTCTTTCGAGCTCGGGTCGTACCACCCGTTGAAGTCCAGGAAAAACGTTCTGGTAAAACCGGTTTTGACGGGAGGTATTCCGGTGAAGTTTACTATCACGAACTGGTTT
>CAYMAH010000064.1:0-46249 GCA_964388435.1 Microcaldota archaeon
TCCTGTAGAGGAAAAACGCAGCTTTCATGAATGGTGATTGTAAAAGCTCTTTTCGCCGCAGTTAGGTTCGGGGGTTCAAATCCCTCTCCCTGCACTAACCCGTCTCATAACACTAGCCGATTGGCATGTTTTTGCCGAATGTGACGAGAACCCTAAAATCCTCTTCCGCGTAGGAAGACAAGCATGAACGAGTTCGAAGTGCACAAGAGCATGAAGAATTTCGAGCAATCCTGCGACCACCTCGAAAGGGATAAACAGGTTGTACGACTGATGCCCGTCGATTAATGGCTTGATTGCTTCCGCGATCGCCTTCATTTCCGCTTTTCGATGAACAAGCTCGGTGGGAAAGTATTCTGGCATACGTGCCTCTTCCTTTGTGATTATGCTACGCTACTCTGCGCGTCCACGAGAAAACAGTTCGCTCATATTCCCACATCACAGAAATAAGAGCGCCTCAAGATTTAAATCTGACGGTTAATTCCCGCTAATTTCTGCGGAAACGAGCTGTGTATGCTATGAATCAGTACTCCTTTACATCACTATAATCGCCTAAGGTGCCTTTGATCTTGGCTTTGGTCAATTTTGCATATTCTAGGACTTCTTCAGTAGTAGCGCCCTTTTTGCTCATTCCATAAAAAGTGCTCTCGCCGAGAAGAACATAGCTCCATGCGCAACCCATTCTGTCCTCCGGCTTTAATTCATTAACCTTGTTGATCCAATCAATTGTAGCCAATCTTTTCTGTTTTACATTTATGTTGTTTAGATCTCGCTCTGCTTTTGTTTCGACCAAATAAATTTTCTCACCGATTTTAACAATAAAATCCGGGAAATAATGCGAGAGAAGTCCATCATCACGAATGTAGATTATGTTCGCAAAATCATAGTAATGCTCGTTTATTTTCACGAACGCTTTTACTTTACTATCTGCATCGATGAATTCTATGAATGCCCGCTCGAATCCACCTTTATTGGAGGGGTAAGCGATTTGAGGGTATATTGATTTAGCCACTTTGATAGCGTATGTTTCCCTTATTTTTATTTCCGTAATTTCAGAGAAATATTTCTTTATTATTCTTGCATCGATAACGTCGAGCTTGTTTTGTAAGTCATATATAACCTGACTAACGTTTTTTACAATATGCTGAATTATCCTCTCTTGGGTTAGTATTAGTATCTTCCAATTATTGTTTGCTAATGGATCAAACTCTTTTCCAAATAACCTATATCGGATATATTCATCAACAAACTTAGCGATTAAGGCCGAGTTTATTTGCATTATTGGAAAATATTTATGGGACTTCTTTCCTATTTTCACAGGTATTGCTGAAACTGCGTTTACGATTTTTTGTATAAATGAATTGTAGCTTTTAGCCGTAAAGATATCTGCTGTAACAGAATACTCCCCAAACCTTGTTTTTACCGTTAATTCCTCACCATAAAATTTATCCCCATCACTTGAAGCTAATGGTTTTAGTTGTTCTAAAGGAATGGGGAACTGCTCTAAACTTTGCAATGAAAGCTCTGGTTCAGATAAATACTCCTCTTTCTCATTTATAATTATGGGCCAGAAGAAATCATATTTTGAATAATCCTCTTTTAGGTCAACGGTAATTATATCGCCAACAACGCGGTCGCGCGCGGGTAATGTTTTTGTCTCAGCTATTGCGCCACTGAGTTCTCTCTCATAAAACTCTACAAAAGCAGGGTGTTCGATTATACTGAGAATATCCATATAGTTGTCTGGTTCTTCTTTTTTGATCAGCAACTTTTCACGGGTTTCACTTTTGCTATCTTGATACTGTGGTTCTCTCCACATTAGCCTTAAACCTCGTCCTATCGTTTGTTCCAATAAGATATACGAAGAGCTTGAACGCAATGGAACAATTACACAAATATTGTTTACATCAAATCCTTCTCTAAGCATCAAAACAGAGAGTATTACCTTTGGTTTCTGATGTTTATCCAAATCAAATAGTTTCTGTTTTACACTTTCCCACTCGTCCTCACCAATTTCTCCTTTTCGGTTGGAATGAATTTCCATAATGTCTTCTTCGCTTAAACCTTCTTGCCGTAAAAATTGTTCAACTAATGGAACGACGGTTGTATCCTCACAAATCACGAGCATCTTTGGATGTTTGTTCTCGTCTAACTTGTAGAACCCGTCCTCCAAAATTTTAAGTTTGGTAAGTCCGGCCCTCAGCATTATTCGTTGCCCTTCGGATAAAGTAAGTGTCTTGCCGTCCCACTCGGCCTTAAACTCTAATGGCAGTGCAGCGATTTCCTTACGTTTATCAATCGCTACAGTTTTTACTAATCCATTTCGTATTGCAGTAACTATCTCAAAATTAACTATAATGTGAGGGAAAAAGTGCCTTGTTCTCTTTTGTCCTGAACCAGTGACAGTATAAGGGGTTGCAGAAAAGTCTATTTGAACAAATCTATTGCCTTTTCTCCCCATTATTTCTAGAAGTGCTTCTTGCCATTTCTTTTCGAATACTTCATCTGCTGTTTTCCATTCGCTAAGATGGTGCGCTTCATCATTGAAAACAATTAGATCCGGAAACTTGGCAAGAAATTCGATTTTCCGGCCCCTTAAATATTTATTGTCTAATTGCTCTAAAGAATGCCCTGCAGTAGTTCCGGGAGTAATTGGTAGTATAGATTTAATTATTCTAGAAGAATTATCTAATGCGGTGCCAGAATCATTTTCTTCTTCGTCTTCAGCCAATAAATGCCAGTTAGTAATAGCAATTAAACCATCGCCAGTTACCTTCCTTGATATTTCATCTTTTTGAGCTACAGAACTTTGTATAAATCCAAAAATTTCGTTTTTATAAGCTGGATGGCAAAATAGACTTTCAAACATCTTAAAATCTGATTTGGCAAAATCTCTCGTTCCGTCTTCTTTTCTTTTTCCAAGGTACGCATCCAATAATCGCTCATAAACAATAATGCCTGGTGCGACAAGCAAAAAGTTTTTTGTAAATCTTTCAGATAGCTGCTCTTCATGCTTTGCATTTAGATATTGCCAAATCAACAATGCTGACAAAACCCATGTTTTTCCAGTTCCAGTGGCCATTTTGATGCAGTATTTTGGATGATTATACTTGTCTTTTTTCAGATCTATCAAATCCATCTCAGCAAGAAGATCCGGATAAATAGACATATACATATCTTGGACGTTTTTCACTTTCAGAATTTCGTGAACGTAGATCATGTTCAGTATTGCTTGCCACTGCCCCTCGTGAAAATTGAAAGTTCTCAAATCAGCAAAACTGCCTTCCGGATCCCAAAAACGAAGTAAATCCTTTGTTATCGGAGAAACCTTTTCGATGAAGCTGCCTTCTTTCCATTCTTTATTAGCCATTTTTGAGATCAGTTCAGCTAACTTCAATGGGATAGTATTAGTTCCTAGTGATTTTGCTTGAACCATCTAAATGACCTCTTGCACTGCAACGCTTTCAAATCCAAAGACGTCTACGGCTTTTACACATATCTTCCTCTTTCCGTTCACTTTTGGAACTATGAGTTTAGCCTTTCTTTCAATTTTTAAAGTGTCTTCATGGTTTTCTCTATAATCCTGCCATTTACTTCTAAATACGTCTTCATCATAGTCTGGGTCTATACTCCAATACTCTATTAAACTTAATGGGTCTTTTTCTATGACCTCCTCCAGTTTTTCCTTATTTTCCTTGTCTAACGGCAGTGCATCCGGCGACAACAAAACATAATTCTCTAGCTCGACATCAATTTCATCATTTTCTTTATCAGACTCCTTCTTCCTTATTGGTTTTACATTCAGATACTGCAATGAAGAGAATCTCACCTTTCCTTCTCTTATTAGCCTTTCATAATCTGCTTTATGTTTAAGTTTTTCTAACAAGTCAGGCGGTATGACTAATACCTCCATTCTGTCATCATCAATTTCCTTTTGGAAACTTTCTATTATTCTGCTAATATTCAAATCGAAATTCCAACCCAATACAATTACTTTCTCCCATCCTCCCATAAATGATGCTCTAAGCTCCTGCGCTTTCTTTAATGTGGCATAGCCAGTCATTTTTTTAGGTGAGTCTACAAAAACTAGTGTTTTAGTTTGTTTTATGTAACCTAAGTTATTTGGTGTGCCTTGCTGCATTGGAAATGGCAAGGCACCATAAAGATTCAGAACGACATGTGCTAAGTCCCCAATACTTTTGAATGATGACTGCTCAAATTGTTCTTTTTGATAATCTCCTATGGACTGAAACAAAAATGGTTTGGCATCTTGGTCTATAAGTCTTTTACGCGTTATCATGCACGCAGGCTTTCCTAAGTCGCACATAATCCATCTTCTATCGAACTTTTCAGCAACCGCACTGGTTGTGCCACTACCTGAAAAGAAATCTGCCACTATAGAATTAGGATTTGATGAAGATTGCACTATTCTTTCTAATAAATTCATGCTCTTTTGTGTATCAAAGCCCAAATATTCATCACTTGCCTTCTGAACATAAGATAGGTCTGACCAAACATCAGACATTAATACTCCTTCTTTATCCGAAATGTGCTGTTTCAGATATTTCTTCCCCGTCTTTGCATCACTGTAAATTTTGCCTTCTTTCTCGAATTTACTTATTGATTCATCTGAATAATTTCTGAGTATTTGCAGTCTATATTTACCCTTTTCATCCTCATATCGATACATGTCTAATGTCTTTTTCGAATATGGTGAAAAGCTTGGATTAAATATGCTTTTGCCCTTACTATACCATAATATTGTATCGTGTAACCTAGCAAACTGATTCATACCTCCAGATACACCAGTAATGCCATGTGCCCTTTTCCATATTATCTCATTTCTGAAGTTATTTCTATCAAAAATATCATCCATAATAACTTTTACATAGTGTCCAACATGCCAGTCTATGTGAACATAAATTGAGCCTTGCTCACTTAGTAGTTCTTTCATAAGTATTAATCGTGGTACAATCATTTCAAGATAAGATTTCGTTCCTTCCTTCCACGTATCAGAATATGCAAACTGCTCGATTACAGTAGGCTTTTGTTTTATCTCTATCTTTGGTAAATGTATCTTTGTTCTGTAGTCAGCTTTGCTGTCAAACGGCGGGTCTATGTATATCAAATCTATTTTTCCTCTCATAGACGGTGTATTCGTAGCCGGATCTCCTGCAAGCAAGGCCTGCATGGCAAGAAGATTATCCCCGTAAATCATTCTGTTGAGCCCATCTTTTTTATCAAGTTCTTTTACGGCTTGTCCAGTGAATCCTACAAGTCCACCCCCTGCTTTTGTTGGCAAAACGAGTTCGTTTGTTTGTAGAGTTATGCGACTTCGGCTTGAGAGACTGTCCAGCCTTTTCTGAGCGTCTTTCTTTCCGTTTGCAACGATTTTTGGTAGTTCATCTATCAACGAATCTGGCATAATAAAACCTCATATCAGTGCTAATTTTCCAGCGATTGTTATCTTAAACTGATCATCTATATAACCTTGCCTCTTGAGCTCCCTAAGATGTATATAAATCATTCCCTTGGTTCGTCCTAGATGCCGTGATTATTTCAGGTCAAATAGATCTGCTGAAAAAGGTAGATGAGGACGGAAACGTAACCGAATTCGAGATAATAGATTTCAAGACCGAGAATGACAAAAAGGAAAAGGCGTATCAGCTGGATTACGAGAAACAACTTAGGTTATATTCAATCGCGTGTCTCAAGTCCCCCGGTCTCAACCCAAAAAGAGCCACGGTTCACCATCTCGATAATACCCTTTTGGGCACCAAATCAAGCGTGGACATATCACCCAAGAAACTCGAGGAAACCAAGGAGTCGGTGAGGGAAGAAATATGTTGCGGAGACAATAGGTTCGAATAGACTTACATTTAATGCCAACATCATAAACGAGATAGGAGAGGAATCAATAGAACAAAATGACAATCTACGAGATAAGGGACACGGTGCACGTGTTCCCAACGATGAGCGAGGCAATAAAAAAAGTCGCTCAAAGCTTTGAACAGGACTTGAACAAAATGGCGTGCTGCGTTGAATGAAAAAAAAATCAGTACATGCTTTCGAGGATTTTTATTCTGTCTTCAAGCGGAGGGTGGCTGGAAAAAAGGTTTGAAACCCCTTTTAGGGGGTTTGAAATATAAAGCGGGGCCGTGGTTTCAGTCGCGTGCTTTACAGGCGTGCTTGCGGGGTTTTTAGAGTATTGCTGGATTTTTTTCAAAGCGTCTGCAAGGCCTTTAGGATTTCTCGTTAGCCTTGCTCCATTCGCGTCGGCCATGTACTCTCTTTTTCTTGAAATCGCCAGTTGAATGAGAGCGGCCGCTATAGGCGCTAGAATGCCGACAATCAAGGCAATTATGATGAATATTCCCTCATTCCTGTTGTCCCCTCCTCCGAAGAAAAGAAAGCTTCTGAAAAACATTGCTATAATGCCGATAACGCCTGCGAAGACTATTGCAATCATCATGAATTGAATGTCGTTGTTTCCCACGTGCGACATTTCATGGGCTAACACTCCCTCCAGCTCTTCCTTGTTCATCATTTGAAGAAGTCCTGTTGTCACGCATACCGAAGCGTGCTTTGGGCTTCTTCCTGTTGCGAAAGCATTTGGGTTTGGGTCATTCATTATGTAAATCTTGGGAACCGGAAGCTGTTGGGCTAGTGCAAGTCCTTCCACTATATTGTACAACCCGGGGTATTGTTTTCTGTCGGCTTCTTTTGCCTGGCTAATGCTTAAAACAACCTTATCTCCTGCAAAATAAGTGAACGCCGCGTAGATTCCAACCAGAATGAAGCTTACCGCAAGGCTCAAAACGCCTCCTCCGAGCAGAATGGCGAAAATGTAAACAATTCCTACGAACAGAAGGAAGAAAACTGCCATTAACACAAACGATTTCAGCCTGTTTTTAGCTATCTGGTCAAAGAAACTAACCATTCAAACACCATGTTATTATTTTTTTTGTTTTATTTTTTGGATTGTTTTGAGGTTTTTGCCGGCTGTGAAGGCGCGGATGGTTGCGGGTTGTTGACGTCGTCAAAGTTAACCTTAACCACCTGCTTTTCCTCCTCAGGGGCTTGGAAGAAGTCTGCTTTTGTGAAGTTGAATGTTCCCGCGAAAATGTTTCCGGGGAATTGTTGAATTGCGTTGTTGAAGTCCAGGACATAATCATTGTAAGAGGTTCTTACGAAAGAGATTTTGTCTTCGGTTGTCTCCAGTTCCTCCTGAAGCATTTTGAAGTTCTCGTTCGCCTTCAAATCAGGATAATTCTCGGCGACGGCGAAAATGCTTTTCAAAGCCTGGCTTATCTGATTGTTTGCCTGCGCTTTGTCCTGGACAGAGCCTGAAACTATCGAGCTTCTCAATCTAGTCACGTCTGTTAGCACCTGCTTTTCGTATTTCATGTAACCTTTGACGGTTTCAACCAGGTTTGGTATCAAATCGTACCTTCTTTTCAGTTGAACGTCGATTTGAGCCCAGGCGTCTTGAACCCTGTTTCTCTTAGATATCAAGCCATTGTAAATCAAAATTATGATAACCAAAAGAACAACTATAATACCTCCAATAATCCAACTCAACATAATTTCATCACTTCTTTCAGAATTTAAACTCTTTTTTAAAAAGTTTAAAATATTTTGAACCTTTTTATTTATATTTAAATAGGTATTTTAACTTTTTGTTTAAATTGCGATTAAAAAACAGTTTTTTTCTTAAAAGTGCAGTTGAAACTTGTTAACCTATTAACTTAAAAGATTTCATTCCCTTAATATAAAACAGTGATGATACCACCCCAGTCTGAGCTTAACGCTTTGATGACAAAGGTAGCTTCTGATTGAATAATTATCTATAAACTTATTTTTTTTAGAAAACTTTTAATTTTTGCATAAAAAATAAGATTTTTTTTATTGTTTGGTGCTTCTAAAAATCGTAAAAAACGGGTTCTGTCAATAAATTCGGTGCTTTTAAACTCCTGTCGCATAAGGCGCCTTAATAATTAGCTTTTTAACCTTTAGCGATTAATCTTTTTTGTAATGTCAAACTATAAGAATTGTCTTAGGTGGGATGTTAAGCAACTCTCAAAAGCTATGAAAATCAAGCCTAAAGACGTGAAAGAATATTTTACTGATGGGAGGAGAGTGTCTTTTATTCTTGAAAGAAGGCTTGCTTATGAGGTTATTCATGGTAGATTGGCGTTAAGTGAGGGTGCTGATTATGATCTTATAGATAAGGAAGGCAAGAAGTATGAGGTTAGGAGCATCACTGACAATGGTATTTATTTTTGTCCAAGTTATATGATAGGTTCTGGTAGGTCTTTTAATGAAAAGGGTTTTTTAAAGAAGTTAAAAGACATTGAGGGGTATATAATAGCGGATGTTTATGGTTTTCCAAACATTCTTTTTTGGGTAATCCCTAATTATACTGTTAAAAAATGGTGGGATGAAGGATTACTAGGCAAAACTACTAAGATAAGCAGAGGTAGAGCGTTAGAATTAGTAAAAGAGTTAAAAGTCTGATAGCACTTGCATTAATTTTATTTTAGCTAGTTTTATGTATTTTTCGTCTATATCAAACCCAAGATATTTACAACCTATTTTTTTAGCAACCACGCATGTTGTACCAGAACCTAAGAACGGGTCTAAAACAACAGTGTTTTTATTATAACCTTGTAGTTTTATGCACATTTCCGGTAGTTTTTCAGGGAATATTGCAGGGTGTTCTTTTTCTTCTACTACTGTCTCGTATGGTATGTACCAAACGTTTCCCCTATCCCTTAAATCCTTTTTTACTGACTTCCATCTTTCAATGTTTGTCTTATCCACATAAGGAACGCCGATAGCGAGTTTATCCAATTCAACGTCTTTATTCTTTGTAAAATGAAAGATATACTCATGACAATTATTTAAGAAACGATTGCTGTTCACAGGTTTGAAATGTCCCACGCTTATACGCTCTTCTGGTATTGAAATATGTTTTACCCAATGTATGGTATTTTGTATTCTTAAATTCTCATTATTTATTCTTTTAGCCACTTCAAACGCTTTTAGCTCGTCACTTGATTTATCTCCAATATTAAAAAATAAAGACCCTTTTTCTTTAAGCACTCTTTTAGACGCTTTTCCAAATTCATCCATCCAATTCAGATAATCTTCAAAATTCATGTTGTCTTGATGTGAATTGTAGTTCACTCCAATATTGTAGGGCGGAGAGGTTATTATAATATCCACGCTTTCAGCTTCTAACTCATTCATTCCTTTAATACAATCCACTTGATAGATTTTATTTAATTGCACGTTTCAAACCGCCTTAGTTAAATCTTTCTTATATACTTTGACTACCACTTCCTTTCCTACAAATTCCTTTAATTGCGGTGCTCTTAAATTGATAGCACCATAATAGTATTGTTTAGACGTTCCGTTGCTTAATTTTTTCTTGTCGGAGGTTGGATAGACTTTTACTTTATAAGTGGCTATTGTTTTCATACTATTTTATTCTATACAGATAAGTTAATAAACTCTTCTATATGGTTATTCTATACACGATGTTTGTATATCTTTACGTTCTTATTCTGTATAGAACAATGTTATATTTAAGGTGGTAAAAAAATGGAAGAAAAAGAATACCTGAAGCAAGCATTTTATTGAATAAGAGAACGCCTGAAAGGTTGAATGAAACAACCTACATTTTAAATCCTTTAGGTTTTTGGTTTTGTCCTAACCTTGGGGCTTTTCAATATTCGCCACCTCGCTTGTCTCACTCGGGACTTTTAAAGCGTTCATTAAAACGTTTTCCCGCCTATTACCGTTCACACCAACCCCACATCTTTCGGCAGGGGGAAATACGGAGCTATCGTAATAAGCAGCCAAAAACTCTTAGACTACATAGGAAAAATAGAAGAAAAAAATAATAAAACATAAACTATCTGTATTTATTTATAAAGCTAGCGAAAACCTTAAATTAAGGGTTGTTTCATATCTTATCAACCAAAGTTTAGTTTAAATTGGTGATTTTCATGAGTGACACAACAATTATTGATATTGATTTAGCTTGCGATATAAAAAATGATATTATTTTAAATTCAGATGTTATAGTTCCAGATATTGCTCTAAAAGATAAAATACTTAAAACAGATAATAATCTTTTAATGAGAGTTGTTAAAGTAATAGGCTCAAAAAAACGGATAATATCTGCAGATGTAGTAGACCTACTTTATTTAGACAATAATCTAATTTCTAAAAAATAGTGTTTAAAATGCCTAAAGTTAAATTTTCATTTAGGTTTATTATTGATAGACACTTCTTTGATGATGCTATAAAAAATGAAAATAATAGAAGTAAAATTTTTCAAGATTTAATGTATATTTCTAGTTATTCAGCAGAATTTAATAGAGAGCATAATCTTATGTCTGAAAAGATAAGAAATGATATTATATCAAAAAATCCAAAGGTAGGTGAAGAGTATATAAAAAAAGCTTTCAACAAAGTTAATGAACCTTCTAGCATAGAATGTATAGAAGATGAATTAACAAGAAATATAAAATATGCAATATATTATGTTAATCCTTCTCCTGAAAAAATAACACAAATATGTATTTTAACTTCTGATGAAATGAAAGATAAATATTTAGAAAGTGAACACTTAGGAGGTATACAAAATGTTATTGTTAAATCCGGAGACGAAGCTTTTGAACTTTTAGAAAAATTTAAAAATTTAGCTTGGTCAAGATAAAAATTAATACCTAACCTTCTTTCTCTTATTAAAATCACTTAAATTATGCTAATTTATTTTCATTATCAAAGTCCCGTTTGCGACAGGATTATTCAAGTCCCGAGAACAAGACAAAACCTCGGTTTTTATTATAGGCGCCTTATGCGACAGGGGTTTAAAAGCACGGAATTTATTGACAGAACCAAAAAACGAAACATTTATAAATTACTGCGTATAGTATTTTTAGTTTTTATTTTCAATTAAAAATACTATTAGTAGTGGTTTGAATGAAGTGCGTTTATTGCGGTTCCGACGAGACAAGCGTTTTGGATTCTAGGGAAACCGAAGATCTTCTCGCGGTTAGAAGAAGGAGGGAGTGCGGCAAATGCAAGAAAAGATTCACCACTTACGAGAGGGTTGATTTCGAGGATTTAATGGTGATAAAAAAAGACGGGAGGAGGGAGAAGTTCTCTCAGGAAAAGCTCAAAAACGGTATTGTCAAGGCGTGTGAAAAAAGGGATGTTTCGATTGAAAAAATAGACGAGATAGTGAGAAATATTGAAAGTGATTTGAGAAAGGATGATTTGACCGAGGTGTCAAGCAAGAAGGTTGGGGATATGGTTTCAAGCGCGTTGAAGGGGTTGGACAAGGTTGCTTACATTCGCTTCGCATCGGTTTACAAAGAATTTGATGATATTGCAGAGTTTAAAAAGGAGATTGAAAAACTCAAAAGCTGAGGTGGTGGTAAGATGGAATTGGTAAAACAAGAGCAAAAGGAGAGGACTGGAATGTTTTCGCATTTCTTTTCAAAGAAAAATGTTCACCCGTACGATGAGGTTAATTGGACTTTAAGAAAAGCAGTTATAGAAGGAAGCGACGGGAAGAAAGTATTCGAGCAAAACAATGTTGAAGTGCCTGATTTTTGGAGTGAAAACGCCACTAATATTCTTGCGTCAAAATACTTTAGGGGAATCTTAAACTCGCCTGAAAGAGAAAAAAGCCTGAAACAGGTAATAGACAGGATTGTAAACGCCATAACCGCGTGGGGATTAAAAGATGATTATTTTGATTTTGAAGAAAGCGAAATATTCAAAAAAGAGTTGACTTTTCTTCTTCTCAATCAGTACGCTGCTTTCAACTCGCCGGTTTATTTTAACGTTGGTTTTGAGCAGAATCCTCAGTGCTCAGCTTGTTTTATACTTTCTGTTGATGATGACATACATTCAATTCTGGAATTGGTTAAAAACGAGGCGATGATATTCAAATATGGAAGCGGGAGTGGAGTAAACCTTTCAAAACTCAGGTCGTCAAGAGAACATTTAACAGGAGGTGGGTGGTCAAGCGGGCCTGTTTCGTTCATGAAACCAATGGATTCAATGGCAGGAGTGATAAGAAGCGGAGGAAAGACAAGGAGGGCTGCTAAAATGGTGATTCTTAATATAGACCATCCAGATATTGAAGATTTTGTAAAAAGTAAAGTGTTGGAAGAAAAAAAAGCATTGGCGCTTATAAACGCGGGTTATGACAGTTCAATGGACGGAGAGGCGTACTCAAGTGTGTATTTTCAAAACGCAAACAACAGTGTTAGAGTTACGGATGATTTTATGCGAAGCGTTGAAGAAAATAGAGAGTGGAGCACAAGATTCGTAAAAACAGGGGAGGTTTTCAAAACATATAAAGCTGCGGAGTTGATGAGAATGATAGCAGAAGCTGCACATGACTGCGGGGATCCAGGGCTTCAATTCGATACGACTATAAATGAGTGGAATACCTGCAATCAAAGCGGGAAGATAAACGCTTCAAATCCTTGCAGCGAGTTTATGTTCTTGGATAACACTTCTTGCAATCTTGCTTCGCTAAACCTTATTAAATTTTTAAAAGATGATTACTTTGACATTGAAAGCTTCAAAAACGCTGTAAAAATAGTTCTGATGTCACAGGAGATAATAGTGGACAACGCTTCTTACCCTACAAAAGAAATGACCGATAACTCTAGGAAGTTCAGGCCTCTTGGGATTGGATACTCTAACGCGGGAGGGCTTCTTATGAGTTTGGGGATTCCGTACGACAGCAACGAGGGAAGAAACTACCTTGCTGCAATAACCGCTTTAATGACGGGGTATTCTTACCTGGTTTCATCCAAAATAGCCGAGAGGAAAACTCCATTCTCAGAGTACGAGAAGAACAAAGAGCCTTTTACTCAAGTTATAAGAAAGCATTTAGAACACGCCAAAAAACTGAAAAGCAGTGGTTTTGACGAAAAGCTTTTCCAAGCTGCTTTTAATGTTTGGAATGAAGCCTATCAGTCAGGATTGAAAAACGGGTTCAGAAACGCTCAAGTTTCGCTTTTAGCTCCAACCGGAACTATAAGTTTTTTGATGGACTGTCAAACCACCGGAATAGAACCTGAAATAGCATTGGTGAAATACAAATGGCTGGTTGGAGGGGGAGTTATGAAAACAGTAAATGAAATGGTGCCTCAAGCGCTTGAAAAGCTAGGTTATTCAAAAAGCGAAATAGAAAAAATAATCGATTACTTAAAAGAAAAAGGGACGATAGAAGGAGCGCGGTATCTAAAGTCAGAGCACCTTCCCGTGTTTGACTGTGCTTTCAAAGCGCAAAATGGTAAGAGGAGCATCCACTGGTCAGGGCATGTCAAAATGTTGGCTGCAATTCAGCCGTTCCTAAGTGGTTCAATTTCAAAAACTGTAAACATGGATAATGATTCAACAGTTGATGATGTAATGGACGTTTACATGAGTGCTTGGAGGCTTGGGTTAAAATCAATTGCAATATACCGCGACGGGTCGAAATCCCTCCAACCGTTGACAACGACAATTAAAACGCAGACAAAAAGAAGAAAACTTGGCGAGGAAAGAAATTCAATAACCCACAAATTCACCATCTCAGGGCATGAAGGGTATTTAACAATAGGGTTGTACGAAGATGGAACCCCTGGAGAACTGTTTGTAACAATGTCAAGACAGGGAAGCACTATTGCCGGGTTGATGGATTCGTTTGCAGTTAATTTTTCAATAGCCCTACAACACGGCGTGCCATTAAAAACCCTTGTAAGCAAGATGATCTTCACCCGTTTCGAGCCTGCCGGAATAACAAACAACAAAAATATTCGCTTCTCCACAAGCATCATAGATTATATTGGAAGGTGGCTTGCATTAAAGTTTTTGACAGATGAGGAGCTTGAAGAGATAGGAGTGAAGGAGCGCGGTGAGCAGAAAACGCTTGATGAAAAAGCGGCGAAGATAGACGAAAACCAGGTAAAAATAACACGGGCGCCATTAAGCTCGCCAGAAACTCAAAAAGAAAAAACAAGTGGTTTTGTAAACCAGCTTGACGCTCCGCTCTGCCCGAACTGCGGAATGGTCATGGTAAGAAACGGCGCGTGTTATAAATGCCTTAATTGTGGGGCGACCAGCGGCTGTTCTTGAATTTCAAAAACTACATTTCGCAAACGGTTGAAGAGCACCCGCCTGCGAACTCGCTATCAACAACAGTTTCATCGCCAAAACTTAAAACCTGGTTCTTTTTACTTCCATATCTATACACTGTTATCCCCTTGCATTTGAGTTGGTAAGCCAAAAGAAATATTTTTTTAACATCCTCAACGCTAGCGGTTTCAGGAAGATTGCAGGTTTTGGAAACCGCGTTGTCCACGTGCTTTTGAAAAGCGGCCTGAATCTTAACATGCCATTCAGGGGAAATGTCAAGGGCTGTTCTGAAAATTTTTTTAACATCTGCCGGAACCTCTTTCAAGCTTTGCACGCTTCCGGTCTTAGTGATTTTAATCATAAGCTCTTCAGAGTAAAAACCCCTTTCTTTTGCGATTCTCTCAAAATCCTTGTTGACCTCGACAAGCCTTGTTCCCTCCATAACGTTTCTTACAAACGCAACCGCAAACAATGGCTCGATTCCGCTCGAACAGCCTGAAATGATGCTTATTGTACCGGTCGGCGCTATGGTTGTGACAGTGGAGTTTCTCATTTGCTTTTTGTAAACGCTTTTCTTGATGTTTGGAAAGCTTCCCTTCTGTTTTGCGATCTCCTCGGATTTCTTTCTTCCCTCAACTGATATAAATTTCATTATTTTTTCTGCCATTCTCAACGCTTCGTCAGAGTCGTAGGGGATTCCTAGCTTTACAAGAAGGTCCGCAAAACCCATGACTCCCAACCCTATTTTTCTGTTTCCTTTTGTCATTTGCTTTATTTCTTTTAAAGGAAATTTTGTCTTGTCAATGACATTGTCAAGAAATTTAACGGATTTTATTGTAACTTCTTTTAATTTTTTCCAGTCTATCCCGTTGTTTTTCACAAGTTTTGAAAGGTTGATGGAGCCTAGATTACACGATTCGTATGCAAGCAACGGTTGCTCGCTACAGGGGTTGGTCGCTTCGAACATTCCCTCGTTTGGAGTTGGGTTGTACTTGTTCATCTGGTCAATAAAAATAATTCCAGGGTCTCCCGTTTTCCAAGCGTTAAATGCTATAAGGTCTAAAATCTTCTGCGCGCTTACTTTCTTTACCGCAAATCCGGTTCTCCGGTTTATAAGTTCGATCGTATTATTGTTTTTCAATTTTTTCATAAACTCTTCTGTTATGGCAACAGAAATGTTAAAGTTTGAAATGCTTTTACCGTCTTCCTTGCATTTTATGAACTCTTCAATATCTGGATGATTCACGTTTAAAATTCCCATGTTAGCCCCGCGTCGTCTGCCTCCTTGTTTTATCGCGCCAGTGGCAGCGTCGAAAACATTCATGAAAGAAACAGGCCCTGAAGCAATCCCTCCTGTGGATCTCACAATGTCGTTTTTTGGTCTTAATTTTGAAAATGAAAAGCCGGTTCCACCCCCTGTTTGGTGAATTAGGGCTGCGTTTTTGACGGACTCGAAAATGCTCTCAAGCGAGTCCTCAATTGGAAGTACAAAGCAAGCGCTTAACTGTCCGAAACTTGTTCCAGCGTTCATTAGCGTTGGGCTGTTTGGAATGAAAATAAAGTTTACCATCAACTCGTAAAATTCTCTTTCTTCATTTTTATTCTCGGCAATCGTTTTGGCGATTCTCCTAAACATCTGCTTTGGAGTTTCTATGACTTTGCCTTCTTCGTTTTTTATCAGATATCTTTTATTCAAAACAATGGTTGCGTTAAGCTCAAGCTTTAGATCATCTACAAGTTCAAGCGATTTTTTCAATTCTCTTAGTTCTTTTCTTTTTTCTCTGAACAAGATAAACTCTTTTGCGATGCCGCCAAGCTGGTTTTCCATCAGGGTTTTTTCAATCAAATCTTGAATCTCTTCAATGCTTACAATCCTTTTCTTTATTTTCTCCTTTACTTTCTTTGCGATTCTTTCGGCCTTGCCCCAATCGTCAACGCCTGCATCCAAACCTGCTTTATAAACCGCGTTGACTATCCGCTGCAAGTCAAATCTCACGACTTCTTCTGTTCTTTTCCTTACTTTTATTCTAGTTTTCACTGCGAAAATCTTTTATTTTAATCCCCTTTAAATCCTTTTCTACAATGCCATGGAAAGACTTAAATCTTTTCTTCAACCCAATTCACAAAAAGGGCCTGTAGCTTAGCCTGGTTGGAGCATCCGACTGATAATCGGAAGGTCAAGGGTTCAAATCCCTTCAGGCCCACTTGTAATTTTTAGATATTCTAATGTTCGTTGTTTAAGGTGGATGATTTCATTTTATTGCATTCACAACGATTAGTATGTCCTCGCCTTTGACTGTGTGGTTTTATAGCTTTTAATAGCGGTTTTTGCGGGGCCTCCTTTTACCGCGCCATCGCGCACGTCGAATTCAGAGCCGTGCCATGGGCACTTGACGATAAAACCTTCAAGCTTTCCTTTGCACAGCGGCCCTCCAAGATGCGCGCATTCATTGTCTGTACAATAATTATTGTCTTTTACTTTGAATAGCGCGAGTTCTTTTCCTTTTGCTGAAGCGCAGAGTTTGTCTTTTAAGTCAGCTGCTTTTGCGACTTTCTCCATGTTTTAAAGAAAACTATTTGAATATTTAAATTTTGCTTTAATAGCAAAAACATTGGATTTGTTAAAATCTGGTTTTATTTTTCTATGAATTTTTTCAATACGACTGCGTTGTTGCGCTCTTCGTCCCTTGCGGCGTAAAGCATGGTGATGTCTTCTTTTTTTGAGATCAAAGCGAGTTTTTGAGCTTCTGGGTTTGTCTTTAGCTCGTTTTCATACTTTCTTTTGAATTCAATCCATTTTGAAGGGTCGTGTGAGAACCATTTTCTTAGTTCGTTGCTGGGAGCTATTTCTTTCATCCACAAGTCAACTCTGGCCTTGGCTTTTGAAACGCCTCTTGGCCACAACCGGTCTACAAGAATCCTTTTGCCGTCATCTCTTGAGTAACTCTCGTAAACTCTCTTTATTTTTATCATAAATCAACTTTGCATTCAAGGTTTTTATATTTTGCCTTTTGTTTCGATTTTATTCAATAAATAGTCAAAAACAATAGTTCCGAATAAAGCGTTCTTAAGTTTTCTTACCTTCAAACCTCCTTTCATATTTCCAAGGCTTTTGCCTATGAAACTTCCAATGCGATAATCCATTATTCCAAGGTCAAAGTTTTTCAACTGATAAGAGAGTAAACAGTCTTCGTAAAGGTTTATGAAAAGCTCGTTGAATTTTATTTTTTTGAACACGTCCTTTTTTTATTATTGAAAAGTCGCCCATGTTGTAGAATGCAATTTTCTTGAACCTGCTTAGAAAGATAAGCCTCCACCACATCCTGAACACGCTCTGGTGGTTTGGGAATATGGAATACACGAATTTTTTAACTTTGAACGCGTCCGCAATTTTCAGAATTTCTCTAAGGTTACTGTCAACAACTTTGGCTGCCCTGCTTTTTAAATGTTTCATGCGAGTTTGATGCGGTGATTTATTAATCATACCTTTTTCTCAGGGAAAAGCGATTTTAACTTATTTGTTTTAAATTTTAAGCAGCTCCGATCGTCTAGACCGGCCAAGGATATGGGCCTTTCAAGCCTAAGACTCGGGTTCAAATCCCGATCGGAGCATCGCGTTTGATTGAAAGTTTTTTAAACCTTGGTGTTCTTTCTCTATTAACATGGACAATCACTTCATAATTCTAATAAGTATAATAACATTTGGTTTTATAATATTAGTTTTATTTTCAGTGAATAACTTTATTATAAGCGGTTCAAACGTTAAAAACTATAATTATAATAATTCAAATACTATAAGCGTGAGCGCTACCGGAATGGCAAGCAGTGCTCCTGACGAGCTTACGATAATTCTTTCAGCCAAAGTCGATAGTCCATCCCCTCAAAACGCGGTTAGTGGCTTGGCAGCTATGACAAATAGTGTGTTGAACAGTCTGAAAAATTTTAATGCTGAAAGCGTTCAAACAAGCTCTTATAATCTTTATCAGAACACCTACTGTCCGCCCGAATGCCAGCCGTTCCAGCCAATGTCAAGCATCACAGTTCAATCTACCGTTTCAAACCTGAGTTTAATTCCAATCAACTGCAGGCCGTGCATAGCGAACGGAACGTATGAAGCGACAGAGGAAATAACAATAAAAACATTAAACCTATCAAGCGGTGGGAATATACTAGACGCCGCAGTGAATGCTGGAGTCAACAACGTGGAAAGTGTGAGTTTTGGATTCTCAGATAAAGAAAACAACCAGCTTTCTCTTCAAGCCTTGAACGATTCACTATTAAAAGCCGAACAGAAAGCCCAAACAATAGCATCGGTGCTTAACCTCAAAATAACTGGAGTTCAAAGCGTGAACCTAAACTCGTACTATTACCCCCAACCGTTTGTTTTGGCAGCGTCAATGATTAAAAACACTGGAACTAATATAATTCCGGGAAACCAATCAGTAACCGCGAATGTAGAAGTGGTTTTCTCAACAAGCTGAAAAAAGGTTTGAATAAAATGAGGTTTGGAATCGTCGACTGTATTGAAAATGACTATGATGTCTTCCCAGCGGTTGAAGCAACCGCGTCTAAACTTTCGGAAATTTCAATCCAAAGAATAACCGCGCCCGACATTCTTAAAACCCCCATTTGCGCCAAAAAGCTCTTCGCTGAAAATGTTGATTCTGTGATAATATTTTTAACGCTAAGCGAAGAGGATAAGGACTCGATGAATCTCGTGGTTGAAAAAATGATGGGTGTGGAGTTGGAATTTTCAAAATATGTTTTTTACGTTACTGTTTCAACAGACTCTTTCAAAAACAAGGATGATTTCATAGATGAGATGAGCAAAAAATTCGAGCTGGTTTTCAATCTTATAATGGACGCTCTTAAAAACCCTTCTTCGGTATCTGAAAAAATAGGGTCGGAGCAGAGCTCAGACTTTCAAAGCTTCTCGGCGTTCGCTATGTTTAATGAAGAAAATGAACGTTCAAAGCCAGGCGAAAATCAAAGCGAGGTTATAGACTCGCACAGCCTTTTCGGGTGATTGCTTAAATTGAATTTAAAAAATGTTTTGAAGAGAAAAACCGTTGAAATAGCGCTAAAAAAAAACTTGTACAAGGTATGCGCTTTTAAAAGCACCGGCAAAACCTATAAACTGGTCTACGCTTCGGTGACAAACATTGAAAATGGTTTTGATAATTTCATCCCGCTTGGAATAGCGGATAAGATCACAAAACTCAACGGCCAGAATTTTGACCTTGTTTTTTTCCACCCTCTTGACATCGAAGAGCAAGTTCCAGCTGCTGAAAAAATATGCAAGATAGATAATCTTAGACAACTTAAAAAAGGAAGGGTGGCGGTTAAAATCAAGAGTCATTGATTTAATCCTGCTTTTTGAAGAACCTGCTGTAAAGAAGACCGTTTGCAATTATAAGAAAACCTCCGCCAATGAAAGAAAAAGCGTACAAACTCCCCTCTAAAAGAAAAGAGCTAAGGTAAGTGGTGGTGGCGTACGGAATGTTTCTTGAAAAACCCTGAATCGCACTTCCTGTTGTCCTCTCCTCGCTGCTTATGATGTCCATTGAAAAAGACTGGTTGATTGGAATTGAAACAGAGAAAATCCCGTTAAAAGTCCAGAACAGCACCACGCTCAAGTAAAATGAAGCGAATGGAAAAGCTATCATAAGCAGCCCTGCCAAAATGCTAGAGTAGATAAGTGAGTTGAGCGTTGTGAATTTTTTTTCAACCAGCGGGCTATAATAATAAAGAATGGTTGAAATCAACGCGCTTATTCCAAAAACAACACTCAGAACTGTTGGAGTGGCGTTGAACTGCAATGCAAACCAGAGCGAAATATAAGGCAGGATAAGTCCTTGTGAAAATCCCCTTATCATCGACAGGATTGAAAGTTTTTTAACCTGTGTTTTAGACTTTTTTGGGAGAAAACTATCCATTTTTTTCCTGTCCTTTTCACTTAAATTGAACAGCAAAATTATTGGAATCAAAGTCAAAACAAAAAGAAAAATAAAAATAATTTTATAAGCTTCAATTGAATTGAAAGCAACGCTAAGAAAGTCAGGCGCTCCGACTAAAACAGAACCGGCAATCCCGGCGATCGAACCGTAAAGCATGAAATTACTGAACATTTTTGTTCTATTGCCTTCGTTTGTTTCATCCGCTATCATGGCGTTTACAATAGCCTGAAAAGGCCCAAAGCCGCTGCCTCCTCTTCCAACCGCTCCTCCGGCTATTCCTCCGATTGCAACAGCTATTCCCATAAACAAAGGATTTGTAGTCAAGCCTAGTATGAGCAGGGATAATGGCATCATTAAGCTTGACAGTATCAAGGCTTTTTTTCTTGAATGTCGGTCAGAGTAAATTGAAAGAAGAACGGAAATCGAAGCTGAAAAAACTATTGACACGGTGAAAATCAATCCGATAAACAAAATATTCTTAGTTATAATGTACAAGTAAATAGGCATTATAATGTTGAGATAAGCAAACGCCAAGCTTCTGACTACCCTGGTGGTAAGCAGCGACCCTAAATTGTAATTAAAATCCTTCATGATTCAACGCTTTTTTTTTTAAACTCTTTTAGGTTTTAATGCGTGAATATTTAAAATAACAATCATTGATTTTTTTTTGAAAATATGCTTAAACTAGATTTCCAATTTAGCTTGGAAGGCACTCTCCGGTTTGAGCTCCGCTTGTCACGCATTTCAATCCGCTTCCGCACCCGCAGGCTGGAATGCCAAGCGTTGGATTCCCATTACAGTCATAAATAAAAGTATGGCTTATAGTGCAGTATTGACCTTGGTTGTTGCACTCTTCGACGGGAGTTCCATCATAGCAAAAACCTGAGATTGTTTTAGGAGGCGTTGTTTGATTTGAAATGTTGGTATTGGTTGTATTTGAAGTGGTGGAATTCTGAGCTGGCTGGGGCTGGCTTTTATTGACTGAAACTTGCGAAGTATTATTTTGAATTGTGGTTTGATTATTAGTGATTTGCGGTGGTTGTTGATAAAACTCAAAACCTAGCATTATGATTATCAAGACAACCAGAATTGCTATCCCAATAACAAGAAGGTTTTTTTGTTTGTGGCTAGACCCTTTTACCTTTTCATGCTCGGCTTTCATTTTGTGCTTTGCCATGCTTAAATTATTAACAGCACTTCTTTAAAAAAGTTTTGAATCTCCGCGTTTTTTGATAAATTGCATTTAATACCGATCTTTGGTTTTAAATTGCTGCTGGTTACGCTTTTATATTGGTTTGTTCAATAATTTTTTTTAATGAACAAGGTAACTGCTGTTTTTATTATACTTTTTATTTTTTTGATAGTATCGCCTTTTGTTATTGGTTTTTTCAAGTTGCCTCCTGAAGCTTATTCCCTGCCTTTCTATGGGTTGAGTTCGCTTCTTAGAATGTCAATAGCTTTCGTTTTGAGTTTGGTGTTTGCTTTCTTTTATGGTTATTACGCTGCCACAAACAAGCTTGGAGAGAAGATTTTGATTCCGCTTTTGGATGTGTTGCAATCGGTTCCTGTCCTTGGATTTTTCCCGGCTGCAATAGCTTTTTTCATTTTATTTCTAAATGGAAGCTCGGTTGGAGTTGAACTTGCAGCGATTTTCTTGATTTTCACTTCAATGGCATGGAACATCGCGTTCGCGGTTTATGAGTCGATAAAAACAATACCCACGGAGTTATCAGAAGCGACTAGCCTTTTCGGTTTGAACAACTGGCAGAAATTTCTCAAGCTTTACCTTCCAGCTTCAATACCTAAAACCGTTTACAATGGAATATTATCATGGAGTGCGGGTTGGTATTTTTTAGTTGCTTGTGAGATTATATCTCTCGGTTCTAAAACCTACTCGCTTCCCGGTATTGGAAGTTTTTTGGTAAACGTTGCGGCGAAGGGCGATTTCACTGGCTTGTTGTTAGGACTTGCTTTTCTTGTGCTGATGATTTTTGCTTTCAATTTTTTGGTGTGGCAGCCGTTGAGCGTTTGGAGTGAAAAATTCAAGTACGAGGACGTTTCATACTCCGCCCAGGAGACTCTTTGGAGTTCTTTTTTTAAGAGCTTTCCTTTTCTTGTAACAATAAAAGGAAGAGCAATGCAAGCGCTTGAAATCGCTTATTCTTTTCTTTACAAGATTTCAAACCCGTTCAGGAAATTCTATTTCAAGCATGTTGAAAATGAAATACCCTTAATTAAGAAAGCGCTTTTCTATGTTCTTATCTTGATTTTCGCATATTTTTTAATTGAATTGATTTTGTTTTTTTCAGGTGTTTTCTCCTCAACCCTTCCGGCAGGCTCTGCTTTGATTCCTGAAAGCTTGTTGTTTTCTTTTGCCAGGCTTGTCCTGTCATTCATTTTAACCTGTTTTATAACAATACCTTTGGGAATTTACGTTGGATTGAAAGGATCCAAAAAATTGTTGTATTTTTTAGAGGCTTTGTCTGCAATTCCGGCTACGGCTTTGTTTCCTGTAATGATAATAGTAGTTTCCGCTTTTGCGGGTTTTGAGTTTTCTGTTATTCTTTTGATTCTTACTGGGATGATGTGGTATGTTTTTTTCAACGTTGTTGCAGGCGTGTCTTCAATACCGCAGGAGTTCAAGGACGTCCGGAAAATATTCGGACTTGACTTGAAATCTTATTTGACTAAAATAGTAATTCCACAAATGATTCCCTCATTCATAACCGGAAGCATAACCGCTTTCGGAGGTGGGTGGAATGCTCTCATAGTGGCTGAGTACATAAACTTCGGCGGAAAGATTTTGAAAGTGAATGGGATTGGAAGTCTTATAGATGTTTCAGTATATACTTCAAGCAATGTCAAACTCCTGGCTTTAAGCCTGCTTGCCATGACATTATTTATAATATTGATGAACTTGCTTGTATGGAAAAAACTTTATAAATGGGCTTTCAAACATTATTCAATAAATTAATGATTAAATAAAATTAAAATGATGAAAAAATGAGTTTGCTTGAAGTGAGAAGTGTTTCAAAAATAGTGAAAAGCGGAGATCGGAAAATAACCATTTTCGAAAACCTCTGCTTTGAAATTGAAAGGGAAGAGTTTGTCGTTCTCATAGGCCCTTCAGGATGCGGCAAAAGCACTTTGTTGAGGATGATTACTGGATTGGAAAAGCCCGATTCTGGAGGAGTTTACTTTCAGGGAAAGCAGGTTATAAATCCTAACAAAAGCATCTCTCTAGTCTTTCAGTCGTTTGCTCTCCTCCCATGGTTGAATGTGTTTGAAAACATAAGCCTGGGCCTTGAAGCTGCGAGGCTTCCAAAACAGTTTATAAAAGACAAGGTTGAAAAGTATATAGATAAAGTTGGTTTAGGAGGGTATGAAAACGCCTATCCTAAAGAGTTAAGCGGTGGGATGAAGCAAAGAGTGGGTTTTGTAAGAGCTTTGGTGATGGACCCTGAACTGCTTTGCATGGACGAGCCTTTCTCGAACGTCGACCCTCTGACCGCCGCCAACCTGAGAGATGAACTTTTATTACTTTGGAGCGATAAAAACTTTCCCTTGAACTCTATAATACTAGTCACACACAATATGGAAGAAGCGGTTTATATGGCTGACCGGGTGATAGTTTTCAAAGGCCGGCCAACGAGAATAGTTGAAACTGTTAAAGTGGATCTTCCAAGGCCTAGAGATACTAAAAGCAAGGAGTTTAATGACTACACTGAAAAGCTCTATGGCCTGCTAACGTGAAAAAATTTAATAAAAAAACATTTAAAAAGATGAAAATACAATAAAAAAATAAGATGGAATTGAATTTGGCGGAATTACCTGAAACAGGCATTTCAAAAATAATAGGTTTGCTTGAGCTTGTGCATGACAACAACGACAAGATTGACGTGGACGATCTGGCTGAAAATTTAAGACTGGATGTTGATGATCTGCTGCCTGTTGTTAAAGGAGGGGAAATGCTTGGGCTTTTAAAAGTGGAGAAAAGCACTGTTTTTCTGACTGGAGAGGGTTTGAAGTTGATATTAATGAAAATACCTGAAAGAAAGAAGGAGATAAGAAAAATAATGCTGAAACTGGATTTTTTCAAAAACTTTGTACTGGAAATAACCACAAAGAAGAAGCTAAATAAAAAAGACGTTCTGAAATTCATTAAAAAAGAAATGAGTGTTAAAGAAGAGGAAAAATTCATTAAAACCATAATTGAGTGGGGAAGATACGCTGAATTGTTCAACTACACGGACGATGATGGAATATTCAACATGGTGCGGGAGTAAAGTAAAATGAATCTGAAGAAATTCGCATTGCAATGCAATGACGTTCTAAAGCCTTTCAGCCATACTGACACTCTTCTGTTCTATGGAATAATAAGCCAAAGCCTCAAGAATTATCTTGCAGGAAAGGAAATAGCTGCAAAAAATTGGATTCCACACGGAAACATTCCTTTTTTAATAAAAAGAGGGTCGAAAGAAAAGCCGCTGCGTGTTGAAGAATTCAAAGAGGTAACAGTAGACTTTCTGAAAATAAGAAGCGATAAAGAGCACTTGGATGAAGCAAAGGGGGAGATAAACAAAACCCAGGAAAAGCTATGGAATTATTTTCTCCCTAGAAAACTGTCTGATTTTTTCTACGCTACAAACTCTGAAAAGCCTGGCGAGAATTTGGACAGGATTTTCTTCGATATCGATAAGGGAGATAAAAGCACTTCAGAACAATGTCGGCAGGTAGTGAAAAATCTTGTTGAAGTTATTGACGAGGATGAAAGTTTTGAAGAAATAAGGAAAAAAATAAAATCCAGGCTGGTAAGCTGGACTGGAAACTCTTTTCATTTAATGTTTTTTCTTAAAAAGCCTGAGAAAAACGATTTCTACGTTGAAAATTTTCAATTCTCTAAAAACGATCCCTTGAAAAGCTTCACAGGGAGGTGGGTTGAAACCCTTAAAAAACAGGGTTTGAAAGTGACTGGCGGGCACGAGAAAACAGATTTTATTATAATAGACCCCTCTCAAACGCCTTCAGGAAAGCTTTGCAGGGTTCCGCTTGGCTCCTTGCACATGAAGGACGCTTTAACTGTTGACGGGGTTTCAATACCGCTTGAAAATAAAATGCTTGAAGAGAAGAATCTTGTCGATCATCTTAAAACTTACACTCCAATGAAAGTGGTGGAAGAGCTTGATGAACTTTCAAAGAGGCTGCCCTGACAAAACAGCTCGACTTGCCGCTTCACCAAAACATCCGAAGCGTTTTGAATTCACGCAATAGAATCGAAAAAAAACGAAGCACCGCAATCCTAAAATGCCAACGAGAAAGCCGCAAATACCGGTAAACGCGGCTTAATTTACCCCTTACAAAGAAAAAAAATAAAAAGTAAAGGGTAAGCATGTTGATTTTCAGATGAAATCCTTCCCAATATACCTCTTCAAAACTTCGGGAACCCCTATCCTCCCATCTTCAGTCTGGTAATTTTCGATAATTGCAACCAAAGCTCTTTGAGTGGCGATAGCGGTTGAGTTAAGCGTGTGCGGGTATCTTTTCTCCCCGTTCTTGTCCACGTACTTGATGTTCGACCTGACGGTTTGGTAACTGGTGCAGTTGCTGCACGAGACCACTTCCCTGTAGGCGTTTTGAACGGGCATCCACGCTTCAATGTCATACTTTTTGCTTGCGACTATTCCGATATCTCCGGTGCATATGTTTACGACTCTGTACGGGATTTTCAGCTCTTGAAAAACCTCTTCCGCGTTCTTGAGCATTTCCTCGTGGAATTGTTTCGACTGTTCAGGAGTGCAGTACACGAACTGTTCTATTTTGTTGAACTGGTGGTCCCTGAAAATTCCTTTCGTGTCTTTTCCGTGCGCTCCAGCCTCTTTTCTGAAGCAGGGGCTGAAACCGGCGAACTTCAAGGGAAGCTCCTCTTCTTTTAGAACCATGTTTGCCATCATTGCAACAAGAGGGTGTTCTGACGTTGAAATCAGATACAAATCTTCATTTTCTATTTTGTAAATCACGTCCTCAAACTCTTTCAGGTCAAGAGCTCCTTCCAGGTATTTTCTGTGAAGCATGAACGGCGGTTCGATTGGAGCGTAGCCCTTTTTTGACATTTTTTCAAGAACGTGGTGCATTAAAACTATGTCGAGAAGCGCCAAATCCCCTTTCAAGTAATAGAATCTCGCCCCGCTTACCTCGGCGGCTTTTTCAATATATGCGAGTCTTCCCTCGATCAAGTCGACATGGCTTTTCGGCTTGAATTTGAAGCTTGTCTTTTCCCCCCATGTTTTGATTGTGGCGTTGTCCTCGTCGCTTTTTCCGTACGGCACGGTCTCGTCCAGAATGTTCGGGAATCTCATAAGATAATATTTTATCTTCTCTTCAATCTCCTGGTTTTCTTTCTCCATCCTTTCTATTTCGAGCGGTATCTTCTTTGCTTTTTCGAGCTCTTTTCTGATTTCATCCTCTTTTCCCTTCTGTTTCAACTCTCTTATTCTCATTGTCGCGGCGTTTCTTTCGTGCCTAAGCTTTTCGATTTCAACCTCGTTTTTTCTCTGCGTCTCGTCTTTTTCGAGCAGGTCTTTGAGCCATTCTATTTTTTCAGCGTCTCTTCTCTGCTCCAAACTCTTCCTGACAATTTCGGGATTCTTTCTTATAAGTTTCAGTTCAAGCATTTTGCAAACACGCTGTGCGATTTATTCGTTTTTATTTTTGGTTGTTAAACTTTTAAATGTTTTTAATAGCGAGAATTTCATTCAGTTCAGTCCTGCCCTTCAAATCTTCAACCGCAACCGCCTCAAAACCCCTTTTGTTCAGTTCAGCTGCAAACTCGTTTGAAAAACCATGAGAGCAGAACACTTTTTTGGGATTTGAAGTTTCCACGTATTCAACCAGCTCGTTAAAGTCGGCGTGATCGCTTAAAACGAACCTCTTACTCCAACCGCTTGGAGCGGCGTAGTCTATTTTTTTGTTGCTTTTAATTTGGGTGAGCTCTTTTCTTACTTTAAAGGGGGATAGGATTGAAACAAAGCTTGTTTTCAATTCTTCTTCAGCCTCTTCAGAGTTTATGTCAATAAACTTCAAGTTAAATCCATAGTGATTGTAAACTTCTGAAATTTTAGCTATTTCAGCCCCAACAAGCGGGGTTATCCCTTCAGCATTCATTAAATGAATAAGTTCCTGAGCCTTTCCAAGATTATACCCTCCCAGAATTGTTATAATGTTTGATTTTTGGTTTTGCCTAACCCATTTTGTTATGTTGTCGTGGACCTCGCTCCTTTCAGGGAAAATATATTCTGGTTTTCCATAAGTGGTTTCTATAAGCAAATAATCACTCTGCCTTACTTCGGCTTTGCCTGTTATTGAATCAGAAAGTTTGAAATCCCCAGTGTAAGTGAAAACGCTTCCATCTTCCTCCACTCTTAATTGTCTTGAACCCAAAACATGGCCAGCGTTTAAAAGCTCTGCCTTTAAGTCTTTTTCCATTTTCTGGGTTTCCACTCCCCTTGCTTTCATAAGGTCGATTGTCTCCTTGCTTGCAAGTGTTTTTCTTGATTTTTTTGTAATGTGATCAAAGTGAGCGTGTGATACGAACACGTTTTCAGTTTTGGCGTCTAAACCTAACTCTAAGCCTTGAAACTCAAGAGCGTATGGTGGGTTAAAAAACATCTCTTTGTTTGGTTCTCAGTCAATGTTTTTAAAACATTCCATTTATTAGACTCTTTGGATTTTAGAATTTTTGATAACCGCTGTAACAAAAAAAAGCATAAAAACAACGTTGTTTAAAAAGTCTTAAAATAGCAAAAAGTGAAACCCCAAATTCATCCCAATAGACTTTTCATATTTATCACATTAGGTTATTTTAAAAAACCTATTCTTGGGTGGGAGGGGGGTTTATTCACTCGAATGGATGCTTTAATCCGAACCTTTGTGGTTTTACTTTTGACCTCATAATTGAGCATAAAACTGATTTAATCTTTTTTTCAGTTCAATTTTTTAAACATTTCTCATAAAAACAAAAAAGCTTATTTATATATTAATAAATTAAATCATGAGCAGGTTAATATCAGTGTCTGAAGAGGTTTACGAAGAACTGGAAAAGCTTAAAGACAAAAACAAGTCTTTTACAAAAGTGATTATGGAGCTGGTGAAAGAGAAAAAGGGGGACATAAGCGACCTTTTTGGAGTCATCAGCCTAAGTGATAGGGAAGCAAGCAAAATCAAGGAAGACATAAAGAAAGATAGAATTTATTTTTTTGACAGGAAAAGGAGGTAAGAATGACTATTTTTGACACGAATATACTAATAGACTATCTAAGAGGTTCGGAAGAAGCTCGTAGAATAATACAAGAACATGCTGATGATAAAGGGCCTGCGATCACCGTGATAAGCGCTTACGAGTTAGTCAAAGGGTTGAGCAAAACGCAAGAAGATACTTTAAACAATCTTTTTAAAATAATAAAAATATACGATTTGAACTTTAATTCCATGATTCAAGCGGGTGAGCTTTACCAAAAACTAAAAAAATCAGGAGAACTGCTGAGCGACGCGGACGTACTGATGGTAGGAATAAGTATAGAAAACAATAAGATTCTGGTAACGAAAGACAATGATTTTGAAGGACTAAAAAACGACAAAATCATAGTCGTTGAGTGATTTGATACATTTTGCGTTTTTATGAATTCGGTGTTTTAAAAATTAGTATTTACATATCAAAAACCTTGCAAATTTTAATATTATAATACTAAAATATGTTGGATTGTTTTTAACCTTTTTTAGAAGCAGTTTGTTACTTTTAAAGCAAATTTTTTAAAATCGTAAGGTTTATATATTGGTTTACCACTAAATAGTTTAAACAATCATTGTGGGTGATTTATTGTGGAAAATATTGAAATATCAATACCTATGAAAGAAGGAAGTACCGCTAAAGTTGAAAAAAGAGACAAGAGCGCTCTTGAGGAGCTTCTTGAAAGGCTTTTAAAGGAAAAGACAAGCGAGTTGGAGTACAGAGTGATAATGATGGAGAACAATGTTTTGCAGATGAGAAAGGATTTTTCTGAAATTAAGGCAAGGCAGGAAATCATTGACAAAGAATCTGAAGAGCTTTTCAAGGAATCATTCAAAAAACTTGTTGAGTTCACCGACAAACTAACTACCATTTCAAGTGAAATGAACGCCATAGAAGGAAAAATATCAACTGAAGATGAGAGAGTTTCGTTGCTTAAAGATCAGGAGAAGAGGTCTATAAAAGAATTGAAAAAAATGGAAAAGAAAGTAATAAAATACTTGAAAAAACACTTCGAAAGCAAAAAAGCAAGGGAAAAACTTATAAAATCAATAACTTTCAAAGCCGGGAGAAAACTGAGAAAGACCAAATTTCCGGGTTTAGCTAAGGCGGCTGAAAATAAAGTATTGAAAAACGTCAAGAGAAGAGTAAAGGTTATAGCAAAGAAAAAAGTAAGTCAGTCAATTAAACAGTCAATCAAAAAATCAAAAAAAGCTAAAAGGTGAATAAAATCAGTGGTGGACATTCAAACAATTGCTATCATAATACTGATAGGGGTTATTGATATATTTGCTTTTTTTGAGTATTATAAATATAAAATAAAGTTGGACGAGGTGAGGAAGAAGGCGTCTGTTCAAGCACAGGTGGTTTCAGCTCAACCGTCGCAATCCGTTCAATCCCCGGCTGAAAGAATAAAACAGTCAATTCAAACACCTCTTGTTGTTGTCAACAATGGCTCGTCTCAAAGCCAATCTCAGATTAAAACGCTTAATTCTGATGTTGAAAAGCTTAAAAATGATAACACTGTTCTTCAAAAAAAGTCTGACTTGGCGTCATCAAAAACTAAAAGCACTATTCAAACAAGTTTGAATGAAGTTGGTGGCAAAATTGATGGTGTTTTGTTGCAAGTTCAAAACGTCAAGGGAAAAATGAATTCAACACAACCCTCATGAGATTTTTTTTTATTCTTTTATCTTGTGATTTTAAGTTGTTTAACCCGTTCATAAAGTTCCTTTGCTTCAGAGTTTTTTTCGAAATGTTCTCTTACCGGCTTTATCAGTTCGTTGAGGTGGAATGAAACGCTTTTCTTCAAGTCAAGTGGGTGTATCTTTCCTTCAGTGTAGTCTTTTTCAAGGGAAGTGTAATCAAAGTATTCAGCGTCGCCTCCGAATTCTTTTTTTCTTTCGATTTTCATTGATTTGAAGCCCCTGAATATTAATTCTTTTGAATATTGCATCATTGGGTTTCCTTCCACTATTTTGAGTGGGCAGTAAGCTTTTCCTATCTTTCTTGTTATTTCTTCTTCTGAATCGTGGACAAAAATGCCAGTTTCAGGCTTGCTTTTGCTCATCTTATGATCAATTTCAACTTCCAGTTTGGTTTCATCGCTTGCGCTTGCGCTGGAAACCCCGTCAAGGCCTAAAATTAGAAGGTGATGAGCGGCGATGGGTTTTTTCCACTTCATTTTTTCGGCTATTTCTCTTGCTAGCATTGAAGCTTTTCTTTGGTCCATTCCAAGTTGGCAGATGTCGACATTCAATTGAAAAACGTCAGCGGTTTGCATTGAGGGGTAGAACAGTTCAGCCACTTCTTTTATCTCACCCTCTTTTCTTCCCGCTATTTGCATCGCCCTTAAAGTGCGGTTTAGGGTTTGATTTTTGGCTATTATCAATACTTTCTTCCAGTACTCGGGATTGTCGAAATTTTCCTTGTGCCACACGAATTCTACTTTGTCTCCTATTCCGCCTGCTTTCCACACTTCAATAAAATAATTCCCGACAATTCTTATGTCATCAAGATTTCCACTCATTTTGTTGTTGATCCAGGCGAATGAGTCTGCGAGCAAAAGCTTGAATTTCACTCCTGTTTTGACAATGTTTTTCAAAAGCAGCGGTCTGTAAACTCCGAATGCTAGGTGCGCTAGCCCCGATGGTTCGAAGCCGTCGTATGCTACTGGGTGGTTGTTGGTTTCGAAAAGTTTTTTTAGTTCCTGTTCAGAAATCAGTTCTTGAACGCTGTTTTTGATTATATTAACCTTTTCTTCGACTTCCATGAGTTTATTTTAAACCCCATTTTTTTTAAATGTTTTCCTGTCTTTTAAATTTTCAAGCCTCATTTTTATTATTCTCCTGCCGTAAAGTGTCTTTCTGCTATAGCCTTTTTTTTCAAATCCGATCTTTTCATATAATCTCATAGCCCCGGAATTGCCCTCGTCAACAAGAAGCATCAAAGGCTTGCCGTATTTTATTAATCTTTTAACCAGTTTTTCAGCGACTCCTTTGCTTCTGTGCTCTGGGAGTGTTGCAAGCCCCAGGATGAATATTTTGTTTTTCTGGTTTTTGGCGTGAATGAACGCGATCGTTGTTTTTTTTTCAACTCCTATAAAAAAAATGTTATTGTCTTCTGTTAATTCTTTTTTGATTTTTTCAAGATTGTTTTGAGCGTATGGGAAGTAAGTTCTAATCATTGTAATGACGGAATAAGCATTTTTCTGGTTGGGTTTTTTGATTATCATTTTCAAAATCTTATTTTCAAAATCTTTTTTAAAGTTTTTTCAGCGTTTCTTGTGTTTGTCCTTTAAAAAGTATTTCAAGTCGTACCTGAATTTTTTATCAGAAAGCTTAAACACCATATAAACAATCGAGGCGAAAACAATAACTCCCGCCAAAAGCGGAATGGAGTAATTAAAACCTTGATTTTTACTGTTTTCAGAATTGGTTGGTCCTTGCTGAGATTTTTCAACAACAGTGGTTTGAGTTGTTTTAACCGGTTGGTTTTGAAGGCATGAGATTGTAATTTCTTTATTTATGTTTGAGTTAAGAACTGAAACGTTTATAACGTTGGAAGCGGGGTTTATGATGGTGTTGAAAGAACCGTTGCTTTTAATCAAAACATTCGCTTGAGGTATCCAAACTTCGCTTGGGTAATATTCATTATCAAGAGTGACCTTTCCATATAGTTCAACGCTGCTTCCATTGCATGCGTAGCTTACTTCAAGGCTTGCGTTCTCGTTTAAAACTCTGAAGTTCATGGTTAGGTTGTTTGAAAGGTTATATAAATCAATGGAGGTTAGGGTAAATGAATAGTTTCCAGGAGGCTCTGAAAAATTGTATGAATTGTTAACTGGAATTGAATTATTGTTTAAAAGAATGTAAGATTTTGTTGAATTGGAGTCAATAACATTGAATTTAAGCGTAACGTTGAAGTTTTCAGGGATGGTGTTGTTTGAAAGCCAGGCGTTTAATACTGGCGGATTGTGAATTGGAATGGCAATATAAGTATTGTTTATATTGCCTAAAGCGTCTACAGCGGTTAGATTAACATAATAAAAACCATCGGGTGTTTTTGGAATTAGAAGCGTGAAAGAATTGTTGGCGTATACTACTTGTGAAGAAGAGTTGAAGGAAATCAAAGAAGGTTTTGAAGTGGTTATACTTCCGTAAGCAACGCTCCCGCTGATGTAGAAACTTTGGTTTAAAACAGCGTAGACGCTTGGTGGGGTGGTGTCGGCAATGAAAGAAGATTTTGCAAAACCCTCGTTTTGATAGTAATCCCAACCTTGAATTTCAACAGTGGCGTTGCCGTCCAATCCTTTAAAAACTTTGTAGCTTCCCGTAAAAGTGTAGTTGTTTGTTTTATTTAACTGGAGAATTGTTGAAGCGTTTCCTTGAAGCACTACTGCGGTGGCGTTTTGCAATGGCTTGTTTGATGACATTGAAATGGTGATATTAGAATTTGTTGTCAAAGGGGTGATTGAAACGCTTATTATCGGCGGGGTTATCTCAAGATAATTTACAGTTAGATTGGAAATGCTGGCTGTTTCGCTTGACGGTTGTAATTGAACTTGAAATTGAGCGTAGTCAGATTCGGTTGGAGTGAACGCCTGCCATGGCGTCCAAGAGTAGGAGTCGTTGCTGAACCTCGCGAGAAATTCAACGTTTCCTGAAGAGTTTAGTGAGTAATTCTCCCATTCTACTGGATAATTTTGTCCTATGATGTTGAAAATAAAGCTTCCTGAAACAGGGGTGAAGTTTATAACATCGAAACCGTTGCTTGTTCCGAAGATTCCTATATTCAAGTAATGTGAGTAATATGCAGAGGTTGAGTAATCGCCGTCAATGACATCACAGCCGTTGTAAAACCACACTACTCCCTGCGGGGTGGAAGCGAAAATAGAGTTTTGAATTTGGAAGGCGTTGAAAACAGTTTTAAAGCAGCTGTTTTCAGGCGTTAAATCGGATAAACTTGCGTTTAAAAACTGTATTCCGTTATTTGTGCTGGCAATTAAAAAACCATTATAATCTTGAATGTTTAACGTAGGGGTGTTTGAAAGCACTTCAGATGAATTGGTGTTTAAGTTAAAGCTTATCAAACCCTTGTTTGTGGCGGCGTATATTATATTATTTATAATAATAGAATTGAACACCGCAAAGCCCTGAAGGTAAGTTTGATTGTTTTGAATATTATCTATTCCTGAGAGTGTGTTGGCGTAAACATTAACCCCGTCGGTTGAGGTGCTTAGAACATAATTGAGATTTGAGAACGCAGTGTTTGAAGAGTCAAGCGTTTCAACGGTCTGTCCGTTAGAGTTTATTACAAGCAATCCGTTGGTTGTTGAAATATATATGGATTCATTGAATGGCATTGAGTTTAAAATCTGCGTTTGAATGTTTGTGACTCCCTGCCTTTCTAGGTTAAGTGAGTAGTTGTAAACTCCGAATTTTGTTGTTTGCAGTATGCTGTTGTTTGTAACAAAAACATTTACAGAGTAATCTGATGCAATGTGAGTAAGCGGGTAGGAAAGGTAAACAGTTCCGTTTAAGTTAATGGTGTTGTTGTAAATCCCTATGAGTGGGAGTTGCATTGACGCAAAGCCTACTGCTTGAACAGCGGCTATTAAGAACATAAGAGAAAATAAGATTTTCATTAAATCTATATTTTTTGGCTTTGTTTAAATTATTTTTGGTTCATATTTTTTGAGTAGATTTCATTAAATTTGCAAACTTGAAAGCTTTACATAATCTGGTTTACGCAGCACGTTTAAGTAAGCTCTTTATAGATTCAATCCACCCTTGATGCTTTACTTCAATTTTTATTTTTTTTCTTCCCACAAGTTCTTTATTGAATGCTTTTTCAAGTTTTTCAACCTCGTTTTTTTCAAGCTCGTTTTTATTTATAACTACCCTTATATTAGTTCTTCCAAAGCTATCGCTTGAAATCTCAACTTTAGTTCCTTTTCCCTTGCCAGTAAACGGAGTGATTTTTTTATTTGAGGATTGTTCTTCAAGAATGCTCTTGTTTTTGATTTCTATAAAACCGTTTTTTATGAATTTTTCTTTGAAATAATTGGTATCATGACTTTTATTGTTATCTTGAAGTCTTAATTCCAAAATATTGAATTCGCCCTTTCCTTTAGGCTCCTTGTGATGTGCAATCCATTTTTCTTCAGTGGATTCTGAAAGGTCTTTCAATAACCTGGAATGGTTGGTTTCCATTGGCTTCATTTTATAAAATTAGAGCAGGCTATATTTTTAAATCTTTTTAAAATATAAAAATTCAAATCCAATTTTGGATTGCCTGTCTTATTCCAGCTTTAGCCATGACCATCTTCAAAATGCTCTTGTCAAACTTGTCAAAACTTTTAAGCAAAAACAACATTATAACATAAATAAAGCCGAATATCACAATGCTTATGAAAAAACTCGTCATTCCCCCTCTTATCTCATAAAAACCATATGCTAGGAGGATTGCCAAAAACGATGCAATGACGGACTTTAAATAGTTGAGTTTAATAGGATTTTCGCTTGTTAGTTTTCCAGTTTCAAACCATAGCAGAATTGAATTCAATGTAAGCGCCGTAGCGGTTCCGATAGCCCCTCCAGTAATTCCTATCATTGGAACAAGCGTTATTGTAACGCCTATCATTACAATTGAAGCTATTATAATATTGTACAACACCAATTTTGTCTTTTTGAACACGCTTAAAACATCGTTTGCGGGAGTTGAAAGGGAAGAGATGAAATAACCGAAGCTTCCAATGCTCATCGCCAGCGCTCCACTAGTGTAGGCGCTTCCGAAAAACACTTTCAAAATCTCGGCTGAAAAAAACACTATAAAAATAAAAACCGGAAAAGTGGAATAGAAAATCCATTTTGAAATTTTTACAAAAACACTGTCAAATTCCTTTTTCTTGTTTTTTGTTTTAAGCGCGGTTAAAAGTGGTATTTCAAGGGAAGCTAGGGAGAGGGGGATTACAGTCACCATAGAGGCGGTTGGCATTGCAGCGCTGTAAATTCCAACTTCGCTAGCGCTTAAAATCAATCCGATGACAAGAACGTCAAACCATCCTATTAAAAGAGATATTGTGCCGCTTAAAAAAAGAGGTGTTGAATAAGTTAAAACTTCTTTGTATTGATTTAAATCAGGCTTGGCTTTAAGAAAATTGAAATGTTTTAAAACAAAAAAGCCTATTATCATGAAAGATATGACTGCTGGAAAGACATACCCCGCTGAAATTCCAATCAGGCCAAATCCAAGCCAGGCGGCGAAGAAAACAAGAAAAATTCTCACTATATTTTCTAAAAACACTTTTATTCCAGCTTCATATTCATATTTTTTAATGGACCTCATTATGGCCGCGAAAATACCTCCCAAAATGTAAAAGGGAATGCTTAGTGCAAAGACTTGAAACATAGTTACAGAATTTGGAATGTGAAACACTTCGGCGAAGAACGGGCTTGCTATGAACATTATAACACCTCCCATTATTCCTGTGATCGCGCTTAAAACCGTAACAACCATTCCAATGTTTATGGATTTTTCAAAGTTTTTTTTCTCTTCAAACTCAGGTATGAAACGGTAAGCGCCGTAAGAAAGCCCTGCTGCTGATATAACTAAGAAAATGCTGAGAATCATCAAGCCGATTGAAAAGGCTCCGTAAACTATGGTTCCCTGCCTTGCAACTACCAGTCTAACTGCGTAAGCTATAAACTTCGCCACGAGAGAAACTAATATGAATATCAAACCGCTTTTAGCCATTATTTTAAGCGATTGTGTGAAAGCGTCTTCAAACTCCTTTGTTTCAATCGAATCCATTTTTAATTATCTGCTCTAACATTTTTTTGAAATCCTTTAAATCCTCTCTTTTCAAACCTAATTCAACGGTTGCTTTCAGAAACTCCATTTTGTCTCCAACGCTGTAAACCCTTCCATTTATAACGTGCGCTAAAGCTTTATGCTTTTTCGCTAGTTTTAAAGTAGCGTCAGGAAGAAGATACTCTCCTTTGGAAATAGGTATTGAATCAATCGCGTCGAATATTTCAGGCGTGAAAACGTACCTTCCCATAGACGCTAGGTTAGACGGCGCTTTCTCAGGCTTTGGTTTTTCTATAAAATCTTCTATTTCAAGAGTTTTTGAATCGATTTTTCTTCCTTTCACAATCCCAAACTTGTGAATTTCTTCCATTTTAACCTCTTCCACTCCTATGACGCTTGCTTTGTGCTTTTCCATCACCATTTCAAGCTGTTTGATTGAAGGTGTTTTGCTTTCTACAATAACATCCCCTAGAAGAACCGCAAACTCCTCCCCGTCTAGGTGGTTCTTTGCGGTTCTTATAGCGTCAGCCAGGCCAAGCTGCTCTTTTTGCCTTACGTAAAAAATGTCGGCCATTTTTGAAACGTTTTCTACAATGTCAAGCTTTTCCTTGTCTCCCTTGTTTTTCAAGACATGTTCAAGCTCAAAACTCTTGTCAAAATAATTTTCAATGGAATACTTTCCCCTTCCTGTGACTATTATTATATCTTCAATTCCGCTTTTCAGCGCTTCCTCTACAATGTATTGAATGACTGGCTTGTCGATGATTGGAAGCATTTCCTTTGGCATTGCTTTTGTTATTGGTAGAAATCTTGTTCCAAAGCCCGCTGCTGGTATTACCGCTTTTCTAATCATTTTTTCAACAACTCTCTTTTGAGTTTTTCAACCAATTCCACCTTCCACGGATCAACGCCGTAAAGCTTTGCGAGTCTTACCGTCAAAAAATTAAAATAATGCAGGTAATAAAAAGCGTCCTGCAGGAGTGTTTTGCCTGGAGAGTTCAATTCAATTACTTTAACTCCCTTTTGTTCGAGAAAACTTTTTGTTATTTTCATTCTTTTCCTGATTTTTTCACTGTCAACCGCGCTTTTAAGGTAGAAAACCACGAACTTTGAATTTAAATTTTCAAAGCCGTTCATCTCATTGTGATTTAACTCTGGAAAAACGTTGAAAAAAGCCGGTGTTTTAGCATTCTCGTTGAATTTTATTTTACATGCCCTTCCAACTCCTTCCAAAAGAGAATTGGTGTAAATGAGCGGGGTTTTTCCAAGGCATTCCTTTTCCATTGTTTTGAACTCCTGCTTTTCAAGCCAGTCGCCTGTTTTTTTCACTTCTTTTATATTGCTTGTCAAGCCGAGAGTGTCAAGAGTTTTAGTGAAGGAGTAGAAAAAGTAACCGAAAGCGTTTCTTGGTTGGATGCCACTTGGAATTTTAACCAAAGACAAGTTGTTTTTTATTGCCATTTCAGTCAAAACGCCTCCATTTGAATAAACTATGATTTGAATTTTTCTTTTCAAACCCTCTTTCAAAGCGCTTATTGTTTCTTCAGTATTACCGGAGTAAGAACAAGCCAATAAAAGAGTGTTTTTTGTTGTTCTCGGAAGGCCGTAATCGCGGTGGATTTCAAATGGAATATCCAGATTAGAATAACTTTTTAACAGCTCGCCGGGCAGCGCGCTACCTCCCATACCTGCTAGGATTATTTTATCTATTTTCGTTTTTTTAAATTTTAACTTAAAATCCAAACCTTTTGACAGTTGAACTGGAAATCCGTTGATTTCATCCATGTTATTCTACCTTTAAAATTTTTTAATTTGCAATTAATATTTAAAATAATGCAAAAATTACTTGATTTGCTTAATTTTTAAACCTATTCTTTTTTTTAATAGGTAAGGCTTGAAATAACCTGGTTTTAAATATTTTGAACTAGAACCATTTTTGAAGCCGGTTTTGAGTGGAGCCAACGTCCTTAAAGCCTCTTTTAACCGCGTTTTCAACTCTGTCCTTGCTGAAGCCATAGTCAACCATGAATTCGGTTAATTCATTTTTTTGAACGATTCCTATTTTAAGGTTGTCTTTTTCAATTTCAGCCACTTCCGGCTTTAGGAATAAATCTTCAACTTCGCTCCATTCCATTTTTTCATTTAATTCTTTCAGTATTTCATCGAATGAATCGTGTTTTTTGACTAGTTTCAACGCCTTCTTTGCGCCTATTCCCATCACTCCCTCGTTAAAATCCGTTCCGCTTAGCATTCCAATCCAAACGAGTTTTTTTCTGTTGATTCCAAGTTGTTCCAAATTTTTCTTCAATTCATACTCTTCAGGTGTTATTTCAATATATGCGTTTCTGTTAGGGATTTTTTTCCTCCCGCTTATGGCAATATTCCTTGCTAGAATCGGAGTTCCGAAAAGCATGCAGTCAAAATCCTGCGATGCCGTGACATCGGTAACTCCTATTTCAGTCATGTAGCTGCACTGCGCCTCCCCTTCTGAAGGAGCTTGAACCCATGGAAGCCCCATTAAATCCAAAAGCTTTTTGACTTCGCCAACCATATCCCTTGTCAATCGCGATGTTCTCTGGGCGTACTTGCTTGCGTCTTCTTTTCTCCCTTCTTCAATTGCTTTTTGAAACGCTTTTTCAGCCTCTATTTTCATATTTTCCCTTTCCTCTATTGTTTTTTTCTTTAGAATGGAAGGCCTGCCGTCAAAAACATAGATTGGAGTTATATTTTTTTCAAGAAGGGAGCAGGTTCTGTAGAACAAGCCGCTTAAGTGGCTTGTCACCCTTCCCTTTTCATCCATTAAAGGAGTTCCATTGTAAGACCTTATGATGCTTATAAATTGAAATAAAGTGTTGTATGCATCTACCGCGAGTTTTTTTCCGCTCAACTCTTCAAGACTGACTTCTTTTTTCTCAAGGATTCCGCCTATCTTAACCCCCATTTCACAAAACCTTTTTTTTTAATTAAAATATTTTTTCAATGTTATACCTGCAAAAATTATTTTTTCAAAAAAACTTTAACAAAGTATTAAATCAAAACATTTAATTAACTTTTTCAACCCAAATTTTACCCTGTATTTTTTTATATAAATAAAAAAAGGTGTTTTGGCAAAATGGTGTTGGATGATAAAACCAAAAAGGACGTTGAGCAAATATTCGGCGTTATAGACTCGGAAGTAAAATTAAAAGTTTTCATCAATGGCAATGAATATTCTTTGAAAACAAAGGAGATTCTGGACGAGCTTGCGCAGATAAATCAGCACTTGAAATTTGAGTTTTTTGATGAGAAGGAAGCTGAAAATCAAAAAGTTGAAATGCTTCCGGCAATACAATTCTCTGAAAACGCTTTTTATCATGGAATACCGTCAGGATACGAGTTTCAAACAATTATAGAAATAATAGTGCAAAAAGCTGTTAATATTTTCAACTTAAATCAAAAAGTTCAGGAGAAAATTAAAAAAATAGGAAAAAAATCATTTGTAAAGGTTTTCGTAACTCCAACCTGTCCTTACTGTCCCAGAATGGCTAAAATAGCCCTTCAATCGGCTCTTTTAAATAAAAATATAATTTCAGACGTTTACGAGGCGAATGAGTTTCAGGAAATATCTGAGAAATACGAGGTTATGGGCGTGCCTAAGACAGTAATAAACGAGGTTAAAAATTTTGAAGGGGCTGTTCCTGAAGCTGCTTTCGTAAGCGAGCTTCTGCAGGCTTCGGGAATAATTGAAGAAAAAAAGAAGTATTATTATTCAAAAAAAGACAATCTTTTGTACGAGGAGAAAAAGTCTGATTCTGAGGAGGTTGAAAACCCTCTTGAAAAAATGGAGGCTCTTGAAAATGGAGACAAGATAATGAATAAGTCGAAATTCATTCTTGAAAAGCTGTTTGAACAATACCCCGAGCTTGAGCATGTTTCAAAGCACATTCTCGGGGAAGTGCACGATGAATGATTTTTAATTGTTTGGGCTTGTGAAATTCCCTTGCGTTTCACACATGCGGATGAAATAAGTCCCGCAGTGTTCTAATCTTTCACTCTGGTAATTTTTGTGACGTGGTTTTGAATTTTTTACTGTCAGCTTTACAGTTAAGACGAAACCCCAAAGTTTACGTGGGGGGGCATGTCATAACATGAAAATATAAAAGATTAAATATCTGTGATTTTCTATGTTTATTCAACGCCTGTGAAGTTTTATGGATGAAATAGAAAAAAAGAAGATTGAAAATGCATTGTCAAACCTTGAAAGCACTGAAAACAAGATAAGTTTTGTTCATAATCTTTTAAAAAACAATCCTAAGAAAGAGTTTCAAAATTTTTTGAATGACAAGCTGGAGTATTTTTATATAAAGCATTACAAAGAGAATTATAAAAACCCGCAGATGGCGGTTGACTTTTACGCCGGCCTTGGCAAAAAAGAAGCTGAAAAAATAGCTGGAATGTTCAATAGATATAAAGACCCTTCAATGGCTTCTTACATTCTCAAAAAAATAGGAAATTATTCTGGGGCTAGAAAGATTTGGACTGAACTAAACCAGCCTTTTATGGTTGTGAGAATGTACGAAGAGCAGGCTGAAGCGGAGAAAAACAAGTACAAGAGAAAAAAGTATTTTCTAAAAGCAGCTGAAATCTGGAAAGAATTCGGAGAATCAGAAAAAGCAAAAGAGAACTACCGCAGGGCGGGTTTCATTGAATTTTTGAAATCAAGGTTCAAATAAAAAGAGGGGAATCAGCACTCAAGATCTATTTCATAAGCATTCAAGCTTCAACACTCATTTTTGTCATCATAAGAAAAGAGGGAAAGGAGCTTTTTCGGGGCTCCTTCCAACCAAAAAATGTTAATCAAAAAAATTTTTTTATAATTTTATTTTCTTTTCTTTTTTGCTGTCTTCTTTTTAGCTTTTGCCAATTCTTTCACCTCTTTTTATTTTTTAATTAGTGTTGTCGCAACTTGTATTTAATTGTTGCGCCTATTTTTTTTGAAAACCGACTGTTTTAGACGAATTTAAGTATTTTTTTAGAAAGTTTGGCGTTTGTTTTGTTTTCAATTTCAAGAAGCCTGTTATATTTTGAGGTTCTCTCCGCTCTTGCTGGAGCGCCTGTTTTAATTTGGCCCGTGTTTATTCCAACGCTTAAATCGGCTATGAAACTGTCTTCTGTGTCTCCGCTTCTGTGGCTTACTATTATCTCGTAATTGTTTTTTTTGCAAAGCCCGGCTGTTTCAAGGGCTTCTGTTAGAGTTCCGATTTGATTGATTTTCAAGAGCAGGGCGTTTCCGCTATCCTGTTTTATTCCCTGTTTGAGTCTTTCGATGTTGGTGGTGAACAAGTCATCTCCTATCACCTGGGTTTTTAGCGATTTTATTTCTGAAAAACTCTTGAAATCATTTTCATTGAAGGGGTCTTCTATGCTTATCATGTCGTAATCTTCCACCAACTTTTCGTAGTAATCAAAGAGTTGGTTTTTGTCAAGCGTTTTGCCGTCGATTAGATACCTGTTGTTTTTGTAGAAGCTGTTTGAAGCGCAGTCCAAGCCCAGAAAGACTTTTCCAGAGTATCCCGATTTTTCAATTGCTTTTTCAATGAAGTCCAGTGCTTCCCTTGTTTTTGAGATGTTTGGGGCGAACCCTCCTTCATCACCCACGTTTTTAGCGCTCAAGCCGATTTTATTTATGAGAATGTTTTCAAGCTCGTGGTAAACTTCCACTCCTGCTCTCAGAGATTCTTTGAAATAATCGAATTTTGCGGGTATTACCTGGAATTCTTGTATTGAAAGTTTGTTGCCAGCGTGCATTCCCCCGTTTAAAATGTTCATCAATGGAACCGGCATTTCCTTTTTTTTAGAATCAAAGCAGTTGTAAAACTCTTTTCCCTTTACGTTGCAGGCTGTTTTGAAAGCCGCTATCGAAAGCGCGGTGCTTGTGTTCCCTCCAATTTTTGATTTGTTTTTTGTTCCGTCGTAATCGATTATTATCTTGTCTATTTGCTTTTGTTTTTCTACGTCAATTCCGACGAGTTTTTTTGAAACCTCGTTTAGTCTGCCTATTGCTTTCAAAACCCCTTTGCCGTCAAACCTTTTTCCTCCGTCTCTTAGTTCGACCGCTTCGTGGCTTCCTGTTGAAGCGCCACTCGGTGCTATTGCTTTTCCCTTGAAGCCCCCTGCTTTTACCTCGACTTCTATTGTGGGGTTGCCTCTCGAGTCCAGAACCTCCAATCCCTTGATTTCGGTTATTTTCATTTGTAGAATTATTTTTTTCAAATGGTTTATTAAGTCTTTTCTTGTTATTTAACCACCTTTATGTTAATCATTTTAAGTCTTTCAAAATCTCTGTCTTCTGTTATCAATTCCTCTCCATTTGCAATGCATATCGCTGAAATCAAAATATCATTCTCGTTTATGAGGGTTCCCTTGCTTTTTAGTTCTTTGTAAATCCTGGCGGCTTCTATGGAAGATTTTTTGTCAAAACTCAGTGTCCTAATTCTAGATAGAAAGCTGCCAAGAGCGCTCTCCTGTTTTTTGTTTGAAAAATGCTTCAAAAGCTCATACTCTGTCACAGAAGTTATTACTATCTCCCTTCCCTTTGCCAAGTCAAAAGTAACTTTTGAAACTGTCTCATTGCCCTGCAGAATGCTTATAACAATGCTTGTATCAAAGCAGGTCATACCCCTCTCCCTTTGTTGATCTTCCTTTCAAGTGCTATTTGAGCTTTTATGGCCTCCAAGTCATCTTTTTGGTTTCTGAGAATTCCGAAAAATCTGGTTACCTCATTTGACTCGTCCTTCTTGATCATTGTCCTTATAACATCCGAAAATGACATGTCGTCTTTTTTTCTCTTTGATAGTGCATTGTAAACGTCATCAGCCAATGAAACCAGTTTTGACAAGCGAATCACCTTTTTTTAATATAAACATAAATATATATAAAGTTTTCTAAAGGTATGTGGCTGAACAAAAGCATTTTTTATTGCATTGTCTAAATTCTTTCAATGTTCCCGCCAAGGCTTAAGAAAACAGGAAGCCCGCCCTCGTTTGATTATTCAATTTACGGAATGAAAGAATCTAATGTTTCGGGAATTCCGTTGAGAGTGGATGGTTGGCTTACTGCAAGCCTTGAATATGAAGTTGTTTTCAAGTGCGATGTTTGCGGTAAGGAGGTGTTCAATCAAAAGATTCAGGGGTTCCCGTTTCAAGTTAAAACGACGGAAGACGTTGATTTTTCAAAGATTCAAAGTCTTGACATTGAAATCTTCAACAACATCGGAAGGCACGTTTTCTTTGAAAACCACTACTCGTTCCAATGTCCTTTGTGCGGGAGGTGGGTTGGAAAGAATCACGATGACTGTTTTGATCACAGGCTAGGTGTTTGCGTTTTCTGCGGCAATTTCATTAAACAAGATTCTGGCGTTTGGTAATTATATATCAAGCAGAATCCTGACACTCCATTTTTTGTTTTTTTTGAGTTCAAATTCATGGAAGGTCGCCGCTTTGACTGCGATTTTTCCAAGCTCTGGTTTTTGCCTGCAGCCGTAAACAATTGCGGTTAACTCTGGCTTTTTGTAGTCTAGCTTCTCTATTTTCATTTTATTGAAGAAAATCTCTTTCGCGTCGCTTTTTGCTAGCGCGAGGTTTAGGGTTTCTATTATGAGGTTTTCAAGGTTGTTTGCTTTCACGTGTATTTTGATTTTTATGGTTGGCTTGATTTTGTTTGTTTTGGATATAGTGGAGAACATTGCTTCTGCTGAGTTTTCTATGGTTTCCTTCAGGTTTTTTCCAAACGCTTGGAAGAGCACGTCGCTCTTGTGGTCAAGATATTTGAACCTTTGTCTCATTCATGGCTTCACTGAATAGTATTTTAATTCTTTTCTGATTTAAACTATTTCGGTGTCAAAATGAATTTCAATCCAAACCAGATAAAAAGAATGATGGACCAGTTCGGAATCAAAAACCAGGAGATTCCCGCGTCTAGAGTGGTCATTCAGTTGAAGGACGGCGGTGAGATGGTGATTTCAAATCCCAGCGTTATGATCGTGGACATGCAGGGAAACAAGATGTTTCAGATAAGTGGAACTGTTGAGGAAACCGAGAAAAGCGAGAAGAACGAGAAGAGCGACGCGGAGCTTGTTGCCGAAAGCGCTGGAGTGGACTTGAAGACGGCTGAAAATGCCCTGAAAGAGAATAACGGGGATATTGCTAAAGCGATAATGAAGCTTAAAGAGTGAATTGTTTTGTTGTTTTTCTCTTTTATTTCTTAAATGTTTTATAAATTTGTGTTTTATGTAACAGTATAACCACAAAAGGGAGTATAATGTAGTGGGATTCTTACCAGATGTCTATTTTTAGATTGTTTATTCTTTCAAAATGCTTTTTCTTGTGACTATTATCTTGCCTTTGCTTAATGCTATTTGCTGCTATCATCACGTCCGCTTGATCCAGCGTCATTCCTTTTTGTTTTAAGTCGTTCATTATTCTTCCAGCGGTTTGGGATGACTTGAAGTCAAAGGCCTCTATCGAGTCAAAGCAATGAGGGAAAGTCGGAAACCAGAGGCAGGGTGTCTTTTGTATTTCTGAAGTTTGAACGCGCCTTCGAACAATTCAAATGGGTTTATGGTGGTTGTTTCCAGGGGAACGCATAGATTTTTAAGCTCTTCAATTTTTTGTTTTGCATCTTTGCCGATTTTTGTCATGTTGGTATATATGCATTTAAAAACTTTAGCTTTCTTGACTCACTCAACGTTTTGGTCTTTTTTGCGTTTTATCAATAGGTTTATTATTGTTTATTTTGAATTTTAGAATTCATGAGTTTGCAAGGTTCGTTGTTGAAGCTTTACTTCGATGTTGAGGATAAATACTATAATTTAATGGATTTTTTCGAAAAACTGAAAATCCCTGTTTACGAGTTTTTCGTCCACCCTATCGAGAACAGGAGGGTTCCGAGTTTTCCTGTTTTCGTTTTGATTATTTTGATAGTGATTTTTCTTTTGTATGGTTTGGTTTTTAAAACCTCAAGCCAGGCTTTGAGTTTGACGCTCTCGATTTCAGGCTCTCAAAACGCGCGGTTAAGTGTTTTTCAGGGGTCTGTAACATTTACAAAAACCGTTTCGCAGGGTGGTTTTTATGTTTTCAACGTTTCTAGGGGAGAGGTTTTGATCAAGGTTTCAAGTAGTGGCTTTGCCGAAAACATTACAACGTTGAATATTGAAAGTGACACTGCTTTTACCATCAAGCTTCAGCCGCTGCCTTCACCGCCAAACAACGCTCCTATTCCAAGTCTGTCCGGAATAACAATTCCTTGAAAAAAATTCTCAGAATCCAACGCAAAGAAAAGCTTTTTAAAACATATTAACTTAATAGGTTAGTTGATTTGTTTTCATGAGGTTTAAGTTTTTACTTTTAATTATCTCAGTATTCCTTTTTGTTATCTTTTCTAATATAACCACCGCTCAAAGCGCTGTAGCGAACTGTCCATCTCCTTATACTCCTTCTTGCGGTGGCAGTACATCTGCACCAACCTGTTCTTCAAGTGGTGGCACACCATCATGCAGCACCGTAAATCCAATTTGTAAGGCAAGTCCTCCTGATTTTAATTGTACTGGTTATACAACTGCAGGGTGCTTGGCTAATAATGCTCCGGCTTGCATCTACACTCAAAGCCAAGACGCGCCAAGCTGCTCAGGAACACTACTATTCCCTGGCTGCTCTAAGGGAGTGCCGGGTTGTTATTTTCTTATTTTTTCTTCTTCTTACGCTCCTAGTTGCTCAATTGCTGGGACTTATCCAGCATGCGACCAAAATAATAATTTGGTTTGCATAACTACTTTAGGATGTCAATCTTCTAGTGAAACCCCTGGTTGTACAACTGTTTATTCTGCGGGTCAAAACATACCGTTTTGTAAGATCACTCCCACTCCCACCTGTGTTGCTGGTACTTGTGCTAGTAGTGGTGCTCAGACTTGTCCTTCTGGTCAGACTTGTGTGAGTAATGCTTGTGTTGCTGGTACTTGTGCTAGTAGTGGTGCTCAGACTTGTCCTTCTGGTCAGACTTGTGTGAG
>CAYMAH010000065.1:0-5049 GCA_964388435.1 Microcaldota archaeon
CCTTTGCTTTTAGCGCTTCCTTGGCCATGTCCTTGACCATTTTTTCAATCTCGTCGAAATATTTCGTTCCCTGGTAGTATCTGGAAAAAGGGTCTCCCTCCGCGTAACGATGGTAAAAATCGCTTATGTAAACGCTGTCAAATCAAACCTATAACCGCTCCAATAGCCCCGTAAACCCTAGCCGCGCTTAAAACTCCGATTCTCTTCAACTTCATCAAACCCATTTTTAAAATCACCTTTTCCTTGTTTGCGAGTTTAAAACAACTCCATCTGGTTTTTATTTTCCTTTTGTGGTTTTCTTCGTTCATACCCCCTCTTAAAATTCAAAATATCCTCGTCATTGGCCCCGGCTTTTCTTGCCTGGTATTCGAAAAAATTAATTTCTTTTTGAATGTTGATTGGACTGAGCTTTTGAATCAGGGATTTTTCCAAGTCAACGGCAACAATTTTAGGCTTTGACTTTAATTTTATCAAAAAGTTTCTAGGCGCAGAATCGCCATGATAAAAACCTTTTTCATGCCACCTTCTCAAGGTTGACCCTATTAATTTGAATAAACCCGCTCTTTCATCTGGTTTTAGCTTGTCAAAATTAACATCCAGCAACGGAATGGAGTTTTTTTCAACCAGCGTGTAAAGATAACCCCCCCTCTTTTCGCTTTTTTTCATTGCCAGCGGTTTTACGCTTATTCCCATTTTATAAGCCTTGACAAGCTTGTTGAACTCGTACTTCAGCTTGTCTAATTTTGGGTGATATTTAATTACTATAAAATAATTTCCCTTTAGGGAATCAACTTGATTTTTACTTGTCAGTTCTACCGGAAAGACTATTCTTTCACTTTGAGCGGAAAACGGGAATAACAACGTTCCCCCATCCGTTTTCTCAAATGCGGACAGCTTCCAGAAATTTTTGGATAGCATTTTCTCGCTTTTCTTATCCGCGTATACTATGCTTGGCTTTTCCATTCCATACTAATTGAAATATATTGGTTTTTAATCTTTTTTGTTTTTAAAATTTAAACTTGTTTTGAAATTATAATCGGCGAATCATATAAACTTTAATCGTTTGAAAATCTCACTTTAATTAAAGTTTTAAGAGCTTTTATTCCGTCCTGCAGGCAGTGGCTGAACGCTACTGGCCTTCAGACGATTCAGGTTATAGTGGAGAATCAGACCTGTGAGCATTCTCTACCGGAAAACGCAGCCCGGAACAGTGACGAGCTTCGGAGTTTGCTCTTGAAAGGGCAAAAAAACGAAAGCAAGAGCAGGCACTTCATGACAGAGCCTTCGAGGAGTACGCGCCTGTAGAAGAGCCAGAAGAAGGTAAAGCAATCCTACCCAAGCAAACGGCTTTTAAGCTTTTCAACTCCCAGATTTAACTCATGTCGATTCACTTCATCAGTCAGTTGAAGGAGTGCAGGAACACCGACGACTTCATGAAAATACTAATGCCCACACTTCAAAACGGCAGAGTAAAAGTAAAAAGGAGCTTAACACTTGAAGAAAAAAAAAGACTGAGCCAGCCGCGCGAGCATGTGAATCAGATACTACTTTACGCTGAAACCGAAGAGGGAAAGCCCTTCGAAGAAAAACACAAGATAACCCTCCAATTCCAGAGAATGTACCTCGCAAACAACTACAAGTACCAAGTCAAGCTGGGCAATTACATAAGCGCTCTCGAAAGCCAGGATATGAGAGACACCGAAAGGGCGGACTTCAAAGTCACAAGCAAGCCATTCACTGGAACCCCCATAGAATCGCTCAAAATACCCAAAGAAGCGATAGAAAAATTAAACCCGGAAATAAAAGAAGTCAACGGCAAGGAAGTGGCGCTCATAAAACTCACGCAACAACAGATAAACCAGATAATACCCTACTCAAAAGCAGGCACCTTCCTGTGGAGGCTGTCCGGCTATCTCAGATTCCACGCTGGCGAGAAAACAGAAAAAGACGTAAAAATCCTCGAAACGTACTTCAAAGGCAAGACCGCTGGAAGAAAAACCTACCTGCCGAATGTTTTCAACAAATTCATGAGAACCAACAAGGACCAGCTCATCGAAATAATAAGATCGGGCAACGCCAAAGAAAAAATATCAGAAGAGGTTTCAAAAAAATACGGAATACAAATTGGCAGGTACAAGACAGAAAGCTTCGACAAACTCGAAAAATACCTCAAAAAAACACCACGCGAAGAGAAGGAAGCGATGATAAAAGAGATTCAAGAAATCTAGCGCTGGCAACTCCTTTTCGTAAAAACCATGAAATGATTTAAAAAAAAAGTTAAACGCTTAAAAAAAACTAAACCAAGGCAATACTTTTGTGATTAAAACCCGCACTCTTCAAACCCAAAGCAATAGACGAGTTCAATGCAGACGCGAAAAAGGTGGAAATTTCAAAAAACTTGCCTTACAACGCTAAGCCGGTAAGCTCCAATGACATTCACCATGTCGCGGGCGCAATCAAATTTTACGACAAAGATAAAGTAAAAGCCGAGTTGATAAGAGGCACGACTCCTGAAAAGCTCATGAGAGCGCTAAACGCCAGGCAAACGCTCAAAAAAGAATAAAAACTAGTTTGCGTGCTCTTTCTGCTCTGGCTCGCTCCAATTAAAATTCTTAAAAAACTTATTCAAGTGATAAACGACCTTTTCCACTGGAATGCCGCCCGTGATAACCGTAAGCTTCAGGGGTTCTTTCTCATTGTACATCAACACGTTTTTGCCAGTAGGCTCAACCACATCCTCCCTTAAATAATGAATTAAGCCGCCAGAATGGCCATAATAAATGCCATGCTTCTTAAAATTACGAACAATAACATTAGGGTCAATCACGTGTTTGTTGAAAGTCAGTTCAACCCCATTTTTAATCCTGTTAATATTCTTATAGTCAATCACTTTGACGGCGCTCTCCGCGATCTCGCCAATCTTTTCCGTCAAATCGCTATTCCCTTCCAAATGAGGGTTTACGCCTAAAGAGTCACTTAAAAAAAGCGCTATAGCCTTTCTTTTATCCGACTCTTGAGTCAAGAAAACCCCCCTTTCCACAGGCGCCGTTTTAGACAAACGATTCCCGTCAACTTCAACCATGATCTTAAAAAGAACAAAACACGTATTTAAAAGTATTGATTGAAAGCCAAGCCCCCCGCTACTTTAACCCTCCACCACTAAAAACAATTACATACTAACAGACTTCTACTAACTACCAGAGCAATTGTTGAAAAAATGGCCGTAATACCATATGACAAGGAAAGAGAGCGCCCATGTTTGCCAAAGAGCTGAACGATTTCTACGTTGGCTTGGGAGGCAACTGGCCATTTTCGCGCTTTAATCAAAAAAGCCGACCCTGAAATCATTGAGGAACGCAAGTGGAAGAAGCCCTCCAACCCCGAAGGAATATACCCACGTGGTCGCATGACGGTTTAATCTGCAACCCGGCGAGACCTATAAAAACATGGTCAAGATGACATTCGCAAAGGGCGCGTCGTTGGACGACCCTTCAAGCCTCTTCAACTCCGGTCTTGAAGTGACTACGCTTGTAATGTTTGCAACCCCCCACCTTTTGCGCGGTATTCTTTCTTATCTACCCCTATAATTACAACTGAGTGGACCGCGTGTTCGCTTTTCAGCCTTGCCAAAGCAGGTTGATTACCTATGAGCAGAATAACGACTTTAGGAAGCAAAGTTTATTACAGAAAACCTTATATTTTTTTGCAAAGCACTATTATTACATAAAATTGTAATTAAAGTGATTTATATAAAAAATGGATTTTCGCGACAAGGACAAAGAAGAAAAGGCGAAGCTTGAAGACATACTCATTGAAATACTTTATGCAAAATACGATGACCTCGTGTTTCATGGTGGAACGTGCATCTGGCGATGCTATAACGGCAACAGGTTCTCAAGGGATTTAGATTTATACTACGATTCAAAAGGCAGAAGTGCGGAAGACTGCTTTAAAGAGTTTTCTGATTTTTTCAAGGAGAAAAAATTCACTATCAAAACTAAAAGTTACGGCAAGAATACGAACACCATGCAATTCTTACTAGAGTCTACGATTAAAATGAAGGTTGATATTAATCTTAACTATAAAAAAGGCACTCCGACGGAATACATGAAAATAGATGAAAGCAGGATCGTGGTGCTAGCGCTAACGCCGGAAGAGTTATTGAAAGAGAAGATAAATGCGTACGAAGACAAACTATCCGGCGAGAACGGTTTTAAAGAGGCTGAAGCGCAAGATCTCTACGATATCTACTATCTCACCAGCATAAGCAGGAAAGACGCCAGAACCACCGCAATGCTCAAAAAATTATTAAACAAAATTGGCGAAAGCGAGCCCAGGAACATTAGAAGCCTGAATAGTCTCGTGCTGTCAGGCATCGCGCCTACTTTTGATTTGATGATAAAATCTATCGGCAAGTGGGTAAAATGACGCTCTCAGCTGACATCATTAAAAAATTCTCCAGTTACCCCGCCTTCAGGTACAGGGACGTAAAAATACATTTCAGAAACAAGAAAAACCTTGCGAGAACGCTTTCCCACTTAAAAACTTCTGGACGCGTGCACTCTATTGTCAAGGGAGCGTACACCACGAAAAACGATAGAGCTGTAACCGGGTTTGCGTTCGAGCCTTTCTACTACGGGCTTTTATACGCGTTGACCATAAAAGAGTTATGGACGCAAATCGCAAGGCCGGAAGCGGTAACGCTTAAAAGAGTTAAAAAAACAAATGTTAAAACCTTCGATAATACCGACATTATAAGATTACATCATTCCAGGCCCAAATATTTCTTCGGCTTTGACATAATCAAATACAATGGAATAAACATTCCAGTATCAGACCCGGAAAAAACTCTCATAGACCTCTTCTTCTACAAAACAACACTGCCAATACAAGAATACAACAACCTGCTAAAAAGCATAAACACCAGAAAATTAAATAACTACCTAAAAAATTACGACAGGCACACTCAAACCACCGTCACAAACTTTATCAAAAAGCATATCAAAAAAGCCAAAACAGGAAAACTAGAAAACCCTTACTAAAAAAAAA
>CAYMAH010000066.1:0-4758 GCA_964388435.1 Microcaldota archaeon
AATTATGACTCTCTATCGCAAGAGTTGAGAAGAAACAAGAGAACGGTCATGAACTATATTTTTTATTTTTTACTCTCTTTCCTGGTGAGACTGATTTCCAACTTCAGGCCGAACTTCATGACAAGCTCGAAAAAAATGAAGAAAGCTTTTCTCACAACCACTGCTTTATCCTTTGCCTTAGCAGACGATTTTTACGGTGAAAAGTTCATGGAAAAAATCGCTGAAAATTTTGCAGTTATTCAAACAAAAGCAGAGCATTACTACCGAAACTCCTATGAAGTTGACATAATAATCAAAAACCAGAAAATCCTTCCAATAGAAGTGAAGTACGGAAACCCGGAAACAAGCCAGCTGGAAGGCTTTATGAAAGAGTATAAAGTTTCAAACGCGATTCTCCTGACAAAAAACACTTTCAAGGAGAAAAAAGAAGAAAAGAGAACAATACGCTTAATCCCGGTTTGGGCTTTCCCATTTCTAAATGAGTAAAAGCAGGGAAGATGATGAGTAGGGAGGAGGATTTTAAGCGGTATTAGGAGGAAGGGGTGGGTGGATGTTAGGGATGTTATGGATTTTAATGGTGTGAGTAAGCAGACTGCTATTAACTATTTGAACAAGCTTATTAAGAGGGGTTTGATTAAGAGGAGTGGTAGGACGAATCAGACGGTTTATGTTTTTAATGATTAGAAGGGGGGTTTAAACTTGCCCAAAACTTGCCTAATTTGAACTTGCCCACTCGCCCAAACTTGCCCAAACTCGCACATTTTTACCTCTGAGGTTTTGACAAAAAGGCGGTATTATATATACTATTTATTATATGAATGAATAAGCGGAGAAACGCTTATTTCATTTTCATTTTAATTAATTTATTATTTATAATTTAATTAGTTTTAACTGATTTTCTTTTTTTGACTTTAAACTTACTTTCTTTTTTAAGTAATGCTTTTTGTTATTGTTTTTTTAATAGTTTTTTTGTATTGTTTTTTTTTTAAAGTTGGTTTTTGTTTTTTTTTTTTAATAGGCTTTGCTTTTGTTTTGTTCTAAGATAGTCTAAGCGGTTAGTGTTTGTGTTTTAAGGGTTTTAAGTAATTTTATTGGCAGAAGTGCGATTTTGTTGGCAGAACGGGTTTGGTTAGCAAGGCTGGTTTTTTAGGCTTTTGCGTGTTTAGAATACATCGTGTTTTAAGCGTGTGGGGTTATTGCGGTGGGATTTGGTGGGGTTGCAGGGATTTGAACCCTGACTTGCAGGTTGCTCCTATCATTTCCGAAGATCAACGCTCCAGTTTTAACTGGAGCCTGCCGCGCTGCCAGGTTACGCCACAACCCCTTTTTTTTTGTTAAAAAATAATGATTAAATTGGTTTTTAAGTGCTTTGATTGAAAAATTTTAAATTTATTTTTCAAGGATCAGGTTTTCAACTAGAATTCCATAGGCTGGTCTTGTCACTAAAACTCCTATTATAACGCCTAGGATGGTTGCGAGAGCGAACCCGGTTATTTGGACTATTCCGCTTAACAATAGAGGCAACATTCCCGCTATTGCCACTCCGGCGGTGGTGAATACTATGAAGAAGGCTCTTGCGAGTTTTTCTTTTGAGTTTTTGGTTTCTATTGTTTGTTCTTTTGAGCCTTTAAGTAGTTCGTCGGTTATTACGATTTGATTGTCTACTCCGCTTCCTATTAAGGCTATGACTCCGGCCATGGCGCTTATGCTTATGGTTCCGAGTGTTCCGAGGATTGAGAGAAGGATGGTTATTTCAAAAAGGTTTGTTAGTATTATTGGGATTATGAGGATTAGTTTTTTGTATCTTAGGATTATGATTAAAGAAACGATTATTATTGCTAAAAAGAGTGCTATAAAGCTGTAAATTAGGAATTGGCTTCCTAGGGAGGGTGAGATTGAGTAGCTGCTTTCAACTAGGGTGTTTACTGGAAGTTTTCCGCCGCCTATGACGCTTTTGAGTACTTGAATTTGGTTTTCGGCGTATGCTTCTTGTTGTTGGGGGGTGGTTCCAATCGCGGTTCCGCTTATTTGATATAAAGTTGAGGGGTAGCCGTTTGTCACTCCGGCGCTTAGTAGGGGGGCGGATAGCAGGCCTATTGCGGGCCATTGTTCCACGTTTCCTTGTGAGTCTATTAAGGGGAGCATGTCGGAATTGTTAACGAAAATAATTCTTTTTGAAGCGTTTATTTTGGTTGAGTAGTTATTCTGTTTCAGGAAGGTTAAAATGTCATTTGAAGTGTTGTTGCCTAGAATTACTGTTGAAAAATTGCCTGAAAGGAAGGTGGAGGTTTCGTTTAAAAGGTTTTGGGAGTAGAAAAGTTGGATTTCATCGCCTTGTTGGTTTAAAGCGTTTAGAATTGTTTGGGTGGAGATGAAAGTGTTTTTGTCTTCGATTATAGCTGCTTTTGTTGGCCTGTCGAGAAACAGGTAGACGGGGTAGTTTACTTTGCCGTAGGCTACTTTGGCGAATTGCTGTGCTCCGGTGCTGTCTACCATGAAGCCTAAGCTCCATTGGTTTGAACCGCTGCTTGAGGGGGTTGTTTCTTGGTTTGGACCGCCCACTGCTATTATGTCGTTTCCCTGTAAGGCTATTTGACCGTTTATAATTGCTTCGAAGTTTCCTTGTTCTTGAAGAATTGTTTGAATGCTGTTAACCGCGCTCTGTCCTGCTTGGGGGATTTCAACCATTACTTGTTGATCCCCGACAGAGTAGACATTTGCTTGGCTTAGGCCGTAGGTGTTTATTCTTGATTGAATGGTGTTTATAACTTGTGACATGGTGGTTGCGCTTACCGGTTGGGATAGCATTATTGGGATTCTTACTCCGCCGACGAATTCTATTCCGAAGTTTAAGTGTTTTATGAATATCAAAAATAGGGCTATGGCCAGTATTAGCAGTAGGATTTTCATTTCCCTTTTTTCAAAGATTTTTCCAACGTCCAATTTTTTTATTTCACTTTAAGTTTTTTTTGTTTTTTCAGCGTGGTTTAAAACCATTACCGCGTTCAAGCCCCATGTTGCCACGAAGTCAGCTAAGCCTCCAATGCAGGCTACGGCTCCGATTTCATAGTAAGCCGATATTTGGAATATTAATCCAACGGCGAAGAGAACTGCAAATGCTCCTATTGTGGTGATGTTCATCATGAACCCGGTTTTCATGGCGTCGAACGCCCTTTCGTATATGTTTCCTTCTTCTCTTTTTAAAACCTTGATTGTGAGCAGAACGTCGGTGTCAAGCGAAAAGCCTATTAACATTAGGATTGCGGCTATAGAGTCTAGTGTTAATGGAATGGAGAATAGACTCATGCCTCCTAGGGTTATTAGAATGTCGCTTACCGCTCCTATTATTACGATGCTGCTTGGGGTGAACGACCTGAAAATAAGGAATATGACTATTGCGGATAGGATAAAGGCGTAGATTAGAATGTTTCTGGCTTGGGTTAAAAACAAAGCGCTGAGCGTGGCGCCTACTGTGTTGATTGAGTAGTTAGAGATTGGCGTTGAAGAGTTTATGGTGTTTATTATGCTATTTCCGTAATTGTTTAAAGCTGTTGAGTAAGCGGTTTGGGCGGCGTTTAGCGCTGTTGAAGTTGAGTTTCCAATGTTTGCTGTTGAGTTGACGTCATTCAACACTGTTTGAGCTTGGGATAAAACCTGTTGTCTTAGGTTTTGAAGGTCTGTTGTGGGCAGGGTGTTGTTTACTTCAGCTGAAACGTAGAGTGTTTGAAGGTTTTGTAGTTGTTCAAGGTCGCTTTCGGCTTTTGTAAGCGCGGGGTTGTTTTCAAGTTCGACTTCCACTCCGTTTCCTGATGGGGCTGAGAAGGTGGTTACTGTTACTGTTTTTGAGAAGGGTGAGAGTTTTTGTTCTAAAAGCTGTGGGTTGACGGTAGAGTTTGTTTGAAAGGTTATCATCATTCCTCCCTTTAAGTCAATTCCTTCGGGAATGCCGTTGAAGAAGATGAGAGTCAGGCTGAGTATAATCAAAACCAAGGGTATGAATATTAGTTTTTTGTAGTTTTTATTTTCGTATGGGTTTGTAAGTTTCAATGTTCTTCACAATTGGTTTAAAATCATTTTAAAATTTTTTTTTTTTTTTTGGACGGTTACTTTGGTTTTAAAGGTTTACTTTTAAAAATCAACTTTAAATTTTTTAATTTAAAATAATTAACTTAATGGTTAATAAGTTTATCATTTTAAAATTTTAAAGCAAGGTTTTGTTTAAACAGTTAAAATTTAATAAGTTTTTGCAGGGGTGGCAGAGCCTGGTCAAATGCGCTGGCTTCAGGGGTCAGTCTCTTAGCGAGTCCGAGGGTTCAAATCCCTCCCCCTGCACTTTATTCTAGTTTGAGTGCGTTGCCGGAATGAGAATGTTAAATCTCGCACGTCCGTGCACTCTCTAAGCTGGAGGGGTTTAAAAAAGGCTGCTATGCGGCAAATCATGCGTTGCCGGGGTGGACTTAAACGAGCGACAAAAACAGGCTCTGGCATACTTGGAAATGAACTCTTCATTAACTTCAAAAGCATGTGAAAAAAATGGCGGTTGTTTCACGCCCGATAGTAGTTTCAGATTTCAATGACCTGATAAAAAGAGGATTGCTAAGACACGTCGGTAGAACGCGAGGGGCGTACTACGAACTGGAAAACGTTAAATAACTTTAAATTTTACGTAATTTAAAGTAATTTAAAGTAAATTTGGCGGGAAAATATGAGCGGTGGAGAACTCGTCTAATTTCATGGGCTTTTTTTTTGGGATGATAA
>CAYMAH010000067.1:0-2197 GCA_964388435.1 Microcaldota archaeon
TCGCTTGGCAGTATCATGAGGTCTATTTTGCTTGGTATTCCAAGCTCTCTATTTTCAAAAGCCTCGTGGTGCAACCCCTCCCTGCAGCGTCGCAGGGTTTCGTAAACGCTGAAGCCAGCCTTCCATTCTTCATCTGTGAACCCTTCAGGGTTTCTGGTTACAGTCCTGCCTGTTTCAGGGTTGTATTTGAATAAATTGCTATATTTATAATGTCTTAAATAGTCTAAAATTAAGAGTTCATCACTGCCTCTCGTTCCAGGCTTTCTTATAAGAAAATCCAAAACCCGGTCCGTAATAAGTTTTAACGTAACTAAAGTGGCGTCTTCAACATTCCTTCCATCTAAATACTTATTGTGAAAGTGAAGCAAGTGTAGTTTATATTGCTTTTTAAGCATTTTTTCAGGTGGGTTGCAGTAATTGCAATAAAAAAAATGTTTTTTGTTTAACAATTTTTGAACTTCCATCATAAACCCTTTCTTTTAATAGTGTCGATTTTTGTTATGAGCTTCCACATTTTAATTTTCAACTCTACAACCTCCTTATTGTTTTTTTCAACTGTTTTCTCCTTTTTTGAAATACGGTTTTCAATCCAAACTATCTTCTTTATAGTGCGATTATACTCGCTTTCTTTAATTTTACTCATTCAATAAAACCTTTATTTTCTGCCTTTTCAACTCCTTAACTCTCCGCCTCCTGCTTAAAACTTTACTTAAACAAGCCAAAACCAATCACCCTGTTTTTAACTCTTTAAGGTTTTTTAAAACCATTTTCTTAAAATACTTCAACTCTGACTTTAACTCATTGGTTTTTTCCTCGATTTTAGTTGTTTCCACTAATATTGTTTCCATAATATCCCTTGCTTTTAAGATTTTATCCGTTTTCTCCATTTTTAACTTACCTATATTTTTATTTTTATAATGGTTTGCTTTCTTTTTTCATTGTTTATTTCTTTAATTAAACTTAATAGTTTCATTGTTTTATTTTCATCGTGTTTTTCCCTTGAAACATAGTTTTTTCTATGTTTTTCCTTGAATAGAACGTCTTTCTTTTCAATGAAAGCATATAATTGCTTGTTTAAGTCAGAGCCAAGTAAACTTTCTAAAAGCAGGTTTTCGTTGAAAGTTCTTTTAAAACCGCTTGTAAAGTAAACGTGAAACCCGTGCTTTGTTTTGAAAACGTTGGCTTTTTCTATTTTAAAACCACTATACCTCAACATTCTATACCTGAAGCTTAACAGTTTTAAGTAATCGTTGAAGCGGTGGTCGTCAACGTCAATTTTAATAACTTCCATTTTTTTTTTAAACACTTTCACTATGATTCCAGCCTTTAATATCTATAAGCAAGGTTTTCTGGTTCTTGTCAAGAGTGAGTTTAATGCTCTTTTTTTTGATTTTTTTGCTTATTGTTTCAGTACTGTTAAGCTGGTAATCTCCTGTGATTCTGTCAATGCTTACCTCCTCACTTTTCAAACTTCCGAGAACGTCCATCTTGTTTTTGAAATATCCTCTAAAGTTTTGTTTTCCGTTTACGAAAATGTCAGCCCACTTGTCAAAACCTTTAATCATAATATTTTTAACGTTTTCCAAATCAACTAATAATGTTAACACTTCTTCCTCTTCAAGTTCTTCATACTTGACAACTTCTTCTGTTAATGGTATGATTGGAGCGTTTGGTTTTGGTATTTGAATATTGCTTTCATAGTCGAACCAAGCTTCATAGAAAGCTTTTTCAGTGTAGCCTTTTATTCTCGCTTCGATAAGGTAGGGTTGTAACCCTCTTATGAAAGTTGAAACGTAATACCTTTTAACGTAGTTTGGAATGTCTTTGAAAGTGTAGTTTAAGTTTGAAATGGTTGTTTGCGTTTGACCTAAAATGTTGGCAATTTCGGTAAGTAAGCTCCTGTCAAGCGGAACGTTAAACTCTTGCAGTTCTAGAAACATGCTTCTTGTTTTCTTGTTAGCTTCTCCCAAATCTTGGGTTTTAAACAGGTTGCCAAAATTATAAGTTAGGATTTCCTTTGGCTCTTCAACAACGTGCGGTTTTTCTTCAGCGCCTCCACTGCTTACAAATTCTTTGAAAAGGTTTTCACTCTCCCCCTCGCTAACCCCTTTTAAGCGTGCAAAATCTTTGATAGCATGTTCTTTAACCTCGCTTTGGTTTAACGATTCTGGGAAGCCGTTATCATAAATAGTAATAC
>CAYMAH010000068.1:0-2431 GCA_964388435.1 Microcaldota archaeon
CTATAAGCGCTTTTTTGATTCTCTTGGTCTTGATTTTTGACAGCCCGGCGCCCCTGATGGTTTTCTCCAACTCAGAATCGCTTTCATTTAAAAGCTCGTCATAATTTTTGAAGCGTTTTTTAAGTTTTTCAAATGCTCTCCCACTATTCTTGTCAGAAGTGCGCTGCGATAGAATTGTCTGCACTATCACGTCCTTAAGGTTTCTTTTCCCTGGCTTGAACTTGTAGCGTTTTCTAACTTCTTTTACAATGTTTTCAATCTGCCTTGTCATCTGTCATCTTTTTAATTTTGAATCTGAGCATCGCAGCTATTTGAATGCTTTTAAACTCGCTTCCAGCGTCATCGCTTGAGTCAAATATTATCGCTTCGGCTCCCTTATCCTCTGCTTTTTTAACGATGTTTTCCACTTCATTGTTTTTTCTAAGCAAATCGTCTATAACCAAAATTTTTTCAACCGCGTTGGTTTCAACCGCGCTTTTAACCTCACTCAAACCGTAACAACTCAAACCATCGTCTTTTCCAATGCTCTTCTTGAACTCTTCCAGTGCTTCGAATTCTTTTTCTATTTTAAGCTCTCCGAAAACCTTGTTTAAAACACCTTTTTTGATAAGTTCGTAAACCCCTGTTATTTCGGTGGTGGAAGCGTTTTCTACCCACGCTTTAACTTCAACCATTTTCTTCAACTCGCTTTTCATGAATCCCGGCCCGGCTATCACCAGTTCATTTGTTTTTATTGAATTAACAATTTCCTTCAGAAATTCGTTCTTCTGCTCTTGAAAATTCTTCAAATCCCTTTTATTGGCGTGATTTTCAATGTCGAACATGAATCTAACCCCTTCAAGTCCAACCTCGTAAAACCTGGCCTCGCTCTCATCTATCAAAATAATGATGATCTTGATTGACTTTTTCTTAGATTCTTTAAGCATTTTCAGCTCATACAGGTTGAAATCCTTTTCAATTTCAATGTTATCCCCTTCATCAACGTCAAGAGTGTGATGCTCTCCAACCTGAACAAACTCTTCAGGATGGCCTGAAACTATAACCCCGGTCAGTCTGAGCTTGTTGGCGTTCTCGCTGAACTCCACGCTTTCAACTTTTAGCTTGACTCTAACGGGTTTTTTCTCCCCGCTTTCTGCTCTGAGCTTGTCTGTTTTAAACCTTCTAAAGCTGTTACCTTCAACCAAATCTCCTTCACCGATGATCTTGGTCAAAAGCCACAGGTCTTCCACGCTTTGCGGCTGAAGCTTTGTTTTCTTTCCGATTCTTGCTTTCATTTTAATCTACTTTAAAAAATCAACGAAAGATATTTATATGGTTACTCTATTTAAATTATTCAATTATTTTAATTTTTCAAAGAGGTGTGCGTTTAAAATGAATCTTGACAAATATGCTATTGGAGTTCTTCTTGTTGGAGTAGTGCTTTTAATCGCAGAGTTCCTACTTGTATTCGCAGGTTCGGGATTGTTAGGGGGAATTGTAAACCTTATAGTAACAGTCATTGAAGGAGGGGTTGCGATATTCGCGATTATGTTGATAATAATGGGCCTGCTGATGTTGCTGGTCTAAAGCCCTTTCAGATTTTCTAAATTTAATTTTTTATTTTTTTCTTCTTTTAGAAATACTTTTATTAAATCAATGGAAGCGGACTTAACGTCTTTACTTGGATGTTTCAAGGCTATTTTTCTCAAATAATTAACGCCCGCGAGTTGAATTTTTCTACTGCCCGCATTTTCATTTATTATTTTTTCAATTTCCTTTACTCCTCCAAGAGCATACTCGCTTCTGTACGACATTATTTTGTCCGCGAGCTTTTCAAGCCTGGTTAGGTTGTTTTGATTGATTTTTTCTATTTCTGAAAGCGCGCCTTTAGCTTTTCCACTCACATAATCATTTTCATGTTTTTTAAGATTCTCCAATTGATGGACGCCTTCTCTGAAGATTCCCTCATTATTTCTGCTCTGATTGATTATATTTTTCATTTCCTCAATATTTTTAATGACCTTTCTTTTTTCAAGAACATGCTTTAAACCCAAAACCTTTCCGGGCGGCTTGAATTCTTTGGGGGTGGATTCAACCTGTTTGTAAATCTCAAAAAGTCTTATTGAACTGCCTTTCATGACTTAAATTAGAATTGAAATGAATTTTAAAACTTGCGCTTAAGAAAGCCCAAATAAAGCAAAGTGTTCAAAAAGCAATTCAACACGGTATTATAGTCTGGTTAGACTCCTGCCTGCAGGTTGGAGGTATTAGCATGAAGTGGCAGAGCGAAACCTTCTGGCAAACGCCTTCGCTGTTCAGTTGCTTGTATAGTATGTCGATGTACCATTGGTTTCCCTGATTTGAGGTGACGGTGTCGTTTAAAATCTGAACGTTGCCGTAAGTGGTTTGAATGTACTGGTTTGCGATGTTTATTGCGGTGGTGTTACTGATC